>DATAPS010000119.1:0-3530 GCA_036265085.1 Acetobacteraceae bacterium
CTGTTGAGCTTCCTCTCGATCCTTTGGACGCTCTCGGGCGAGGTCACGCTCTTCGGCATCGCGATCCCCGGCTACATGGTCTGGGTGGCGCTGCTCTACGCGGTCGGAGGCACGTATCTGACGCACCTGGTCGGACGTCCGCTCGCGATGTTGAATTTTCGCAAGCAGCGGGTCGAAGCGGATTTCCGTTACGCGCTCGTGAGGCTGCGCGAAAACGTCGAAGGGATTGCCATTTACGGGGGAGAGGCGGAAGAGAAGCGCGGCCTGGTGAAGCGTTTTTCCGCCGTCGTGACGAACTGGCGCGCCTTGATGCAGCGGACGAAGGCACTCAACTCTCTCGTGGCGGGCTACAGCCAGATCGCATCGATCTTCCCAATCGTCGTCGCGGCGCCGCGCTTCTTTTCCGGGAGGATGACCCTGGGCGGCTTGACGCAGACCGCCGATGCATTCGGCCAGGTCCAGGGCGCGATGTCGTGGGTGGTGAACAGCTATTCCGACATCGCGGTTTGGCGCGCGACGGTAGAGCGGCTTTCGACCTTCGAGGCGGCGATCCATGCGGCGCGCGACAGTGCCGCGGATGCGATCCAGGTCGCTGCGTCACCTGACGATCGCTTCCGGCTTCAAAACGTCACGGTGAAGCTGCCGAATGGCGACACGCTCCTGGCGGGAACCGCACTGGTGCTCCAGCGCGGCCGGCCCGTGGTACTCTCGGGACGTTCGGGATCCGGTAAATCGACACTCTTCCGGGCCATGGCCGGAATCTGGCCGTTCGGTTCCGGACAGGTGCTTCGGCCGAAGGGATCGGTGCTGTTCCTGCCGCAACGGCCGTATCTGCCGCTCGGAACGCTGCGTCACGCGATCGCCTATCCGGCCGACCCCGCCGGTTTCAGCGACGAATCGGTCGTGGAAGCGCTGCGCGATGTCGGCTTGCCGCAGCTTGGTCGCCTGCTGGATCACGAGGAGAACTGGACGCAACGGCTTTCCGGCGGAGAGCAACAGCGGGTCGCGGTGGCGCGGGCGCTTCTGTTGCGTCCGGATTGGCTGTTCCTGGACGAGGCGACCGCAAATCTCGACCCGGAGTCGGAGCAAACGATCCGCGAGGCGTTGCGCACGCGCCTTCCCGCCACGACGATCGTATCGATCTCGCATCGCCCCGCGCTGGATTCACCGAATGATCGCCGGCTCGTCTTCGTGCGCCGCGAGGGTGAAGAGGGGCGGCTGGTCGAGCCGGAAACCGCCGCCGCTAACTGACCGCGCGAAGCACCTCGAAGGCGAGATCGGGGCGATCGGTGCACAGCCCGTCGGCTCCCCACGCTACGAGGCGGCGCATGTCCGCCGGAGCGTTGACGGTCCAGGGCACCACGCGCAGGCCGAGCGCATGCGCCTCCTCCAGGGCTTCGCGCGTCAGAGTGGCGAGTTCGGGCGCCCATGTGGCCTGCGGGTGCTCCGCCGCGACCGTGCGCGGGATCGAGCCGGCCAGCGGGCGTTGCCACCACAGCACTGGATCTGCGGCGGTCGCGGCACTCGTCAGGAACGTGAGCGGCAGATCGGCTCCGTGCCGGCGGACGGCGCGAAGGCCGCGCCAGTCGAAAGATCGGATATCCGCCAGAGCAAGCGCCCCCGCCCCTTCGACGGCGGCGAGAACGCAAGCTGCCATGGTGTCGGGATCGGTCGTGCGTTCGGGGGCGGCAGGCAGCGTCTTGAGTTCGATATCGACGCGAGCCCCGGCGGCCACGGTCAGCCGGAGGATCTCCCGAAGCGTCGGGATGCGGGCTCCATCGACGGGGACTTGGCTGGAGTGTTGTTCGCCGTAGTCGCTTCCCGGCCGCAGCCGCCCGACATCGAACGCGCCGAGTTCGGCGGCGGTAAGATGGCGGATCAGGGCGCCCGGCGGCGCGATCCAACGACCGTCTCCACCGCGCACGATCTCCGGATTGAGGGCGTCGTCGTGGAAAGCGACCGCTACGCCGTCCGCCGTGATCGCCGTGTCCAGCTCGAGGACGCGGACGCCGAGGGCGATCGCTGCCCGGAATCCGTCGAGCGTGTTCTCGGGAAACAGGCCGCGCGCGCCTCTGTGGCCCTGGATCTCGAAGCCGTCGAATCTTCTCTGCACTGCCCTGCCCTCGCGTCCGCTTGCCCTTCGCGCCGAGTCGGGCGAACTAGCGGATATGATCGATGAGTTCCGGCAAGATCGCATGCTCGGCGTCCTCGGTGGGATGGGGCCCCTGGCCAGCGCGCACTTCATGACGCGTCTGACGTTGCTGACGCCGGCGGTGCGCGATCAGGAGCACATTCCGACGATCCTCTGGTCCGATCCCCGCGTCCCCGACCGATCGGAGGGCAAGACCGGCGACGGTGCGGACCCGCTGCCGTGGCTGTTGCGCGGGGTGCGCGGGCTCCGGGCCGCGGGCTGCGGCGCCATCGCGATCCCCTGCAACACCGCCCACGCCTGGTACGACGAGATGGCCCGCGAGGGCGTGCCGATTCTCCACATCGTGGACGCGGCCGCGGCCGCCCTGCGCGAGGTCGTGCCTTCCGGCCGCATCGGCGTGATGGGCACGCCGGGGACGCTGCGGCTGCGGCTGTATCAGGATGCGCTGGGTCGGCAAGGCTGGGACTGCATCGTGCCGACCGAGGCGG
The DNA here is from genome assembly GCA_036265085.1 of Acetobacteraceae bacterium. GTDB lineage: Bacteria > Pseudomonadota > Alphaproteobacteria > Acetobacterales > Acetobacteraceae > DATAPS01. Next base: position 2,641 of record DATAPS010000119.1, read on the forward strand.
AGATGGCGGGGCTGGTTGTGCCAGCGATCCGCGCAGTCAAGGCCAACCGCGTCGACGATGCCTACGAACCGACCATCGGCGCTATCGCGGCACTCGCCGGCCGCGGCGCGCGCGCGGTCGTGCTGGGGTGCACGGAACTGCCGCTCGGCTTGCAGGCCGGGGACGTCGAGCAGGCCGCCGTTCCGGTGATCGACACCATCGACGCACTCGCGCTCGCCGCGATCGCGTGGGCGAAGCCGCGCGTGCCGGCCTGACGGCCCGTTCTGGCCGCCGCTCAGCCCAGAATCCGGCAGTCCGGGCCGACATGGCCGACCAAGCGCTTCCACAGCTGGGTCTGTCCGAGCAGCGGCAGCACGACGTAACCGCGGAGATGCAGGCCGTCTTCCTCCGCCCAGAACTCGCAATTCCATTGCGAGTCGTCGTTCGGATTGACAATGATGCCCGACCAGACGCCCGCGCTGGCTTGGTTGGGCGCCTGCAGGATCGTCCTCTGACAGAGCGGCCGACCGTCCTTCGCGAGCACCTGGCCCGGAGGCTGGTTGTTCGCCGGCGTGACGCCAACGATCTTGCCGCATAGGCCCCCGCCGCAGGGATCGATCTCGATCACCCCGTCACCGTCCGGGACGAGCCAGAGGCCGATCGGCGACCCAGTGGGCGCTGCGCCCGCGGTCGGCGCCGCCAACCCCAGTGCCGCGACGAGCAGCCGAAAACCGTGCCGCCTTAGTCGCACTCGCAACCCGGGGTGGGACCACTGTCGCCGCGGACGACGTGGTGGTCGATCCACTCCGCGACGAGGCGTCGCGCTTCGTTCAGCGACGCTTCCGGATGGTGGATCCGGTACAGCGTGGTGCAAGCCTGGAACGCGTGGAAATCGCGGGTGCCGTGCGCCC
>DATAPS010000120.1:0-19963 GCA_036265085.1 Acetobacteraceae bacterium
GTCGGCCGGAGATCTTCAATACCGACCAGGCAAGCCAATTCACGAGTGCCGCCTTCACCGGCATGCTGGCGGCAGCTGGGATCGGCATCTCGATGGACGGCCGCGGCGCTGGATGGACAACGTCTTCATCGAGCGCCTGTGGCGATCGCTCAAGCATGAGGACGTCGACCTGAAGGGCTATGCCGACGGGCGAGAGGCCAAAGCGGCGATCGCCGAATGGATGGGTTTTTACAACAATCGCCGCCCACACCAGGTGTTGCACAACCGGATGCCGATGGGCGGTCTGGCGCGACGGCGTCACGGCGGAGAGGCGGAACCCAATCTAAGACGCCTTTCGTCGCGCTGGGGAACGGCGTGGCGCGATCTCGGGTTCCGGTGCCTTCTCCGCCCCTTTCGCTGGCTTCCGGCCGCCTTCGATCGGGAGCTTGAACGCCGGCTGCCGCCGCAGATCCTCCTCCGCGGCGACCTTCTTCCTTTTGGCAGGTGCCGGCTTTGCGGCGGGGACCTCCTCTTGCGGCGGCTGCCCGAGGCTCTTCTTCAGCGCCGCCATCAGGTCGATGACGTTGCTCTCCGTCTGCGCCGGTACGTCCTCGAGACTCTCACCCTCGCCCCTGAGCTTGGCGTCGATCACGGCCCGCAGGCGCGTCTCGTAGCGGTCTTCCAGGTCGGAAGGATCGTACTCGCCCGCCTGCCGCTCGACGAGCTGAACGGCGAGCGTCACCATCGCGGGGTCGACCTTGACGTGCTGGATGTTCTCGAACAGCGGCTTGGCGCTGTTGAGGTCGCTCTCCTGATTCAGGGTTTGGGCAACCAGTCCGCCGTCCATCGGCCGAATGGCGATGGTGCGCTCGCGCTGGGAGATGACGACCCGGGTGAGGGCGACCTTCCCGGTCTTCTCGATCGCCTCCCGGAGCACGGCATACACGTCCTCCGAACCTTTGCCGTCCGGGGCAAGGTAGTAGCTGGCGTCGTAATAGATCGGATCGATCGAGGCGGCCTCGACGAACTTCTCCACGGCCATCAGAGACGAGCTTTCCACCTTGACCTTGTCGAAGTCCTCATCGGTCATGAGGAGGTAGTGGTCCTTCTTGAATTCGTATCCTTTCACCGTGTCGCGGCGCGCGACCTCTTCCCCGGTCTCGGCGTCGAGGCTCACCATTCTGATCCGGTTCCCGGTCACGGGGTTGATCAGGTTGAACCTGATCGCGCCACGGTCGTGCCGTGCGTTGTAGAGGGCGACCGGGCAGGAAACGAGTGCGAGGCGCAGGTGACCTCGCCAGATAGGACGTTGTGGCATCAGTGTTGCTCCCCCGATGACGCGTGCGCGCCAAATTCGTACCAACGCTGGGATTTTATTAGACGACGAGAGGCGGCGCTTGTCGATCTCGATCGCTCGACCCTCGCCACATCACCCGCTCTGTCGTGCCGCTTCGCCAGGACCGGGCGAGCGAGGCGGAAGGAGTGACAGGGCACGAACCCCGCACCATCTTCCCGGGCGGCAGCTGGGATTGCGCCATGCCCCTGTTCAAACGGACGATCGCCTGCGCACTCGCTGCCGCCGCGGTGGCGCTGATGCTCGACGTGGCCGGGTGCAAGGATCTAACCGGGCCGCCCAACTACACCTGGGGGCCCGGGGCCGGCGGCGGCGGGACGCGTGGGTAGCGGACGAGGCCGCCACCGTCGCGCCAGCGCAAGCAGACGGGCCACAGACAGCGCAAGCCCGCCCAAGCCGGCGGACCCGCCGCTGAGCTAGTGTCGCATCGTCAACACTCGGGACAGCAGTGTGAAAATCGGGATCGTCGGAGCCGGGCAGGTCGGCGCCACCGCCGCCTACGCGATGGCGTTGCGTGGGGTCGGTTCGGAGATCGTGCTGGTCGACCGCAAGGCAGATCTGGCGATGGCCCAGGCACACGATATTCTGGACGCGACGCCGTTCGCACATCCCGTCCGGCTCCGCGCCGGAGAGGCCGCCGATCTCGACGGCGCGGGCATTGTCGTGCTGGCGGCGGGAGCCAGCCAGAAGCCCAGGGAAAGTCGGCTCGATCTCTTGTCGCGGAACGCGGAAATCTTTGCCGCGATCGTGCCGGCAGTCGTGGCAGCGGCACCGGACACGATCCTCCTGGTGGCTTCGAATCCGGTCGACATCATCACGCAGATCGTGACCGTCATTGCCGCCCGGCACGGGGTTCGGCCCGAGCGGGTGATCGGATCCGGTACGATCCTGGATTCGGCGCGGTTCCGGACGCTGCTCGCCGCCTACCTTGGGATCAGCCCGGCGTACATCGACGCGCGCGTACTCGGCGAACACGGCGACAGCGAGGTGTTGCACTGGTCCGCCGCAACGGCGGGCGACCTGTCGGCTAAGGAGGCCGCCCGCCAGTTGGGACGGGAACTGACCGAGGCCGACCGCAGCCGCATCGATACCGCGGTGCGGCGTGCCGCCTATGTCATCGTCGAGGGCAAGGGAGCGACGTGGTTCGGCGTCGGCGCGGGACTCGCCCGGTTGGCCCAGGTCATTCAGGACGACGAGCGAGCTCTGATCACCTGCTCCATGTCGATGGCGGAATGCCACGGCGTACGCGACGTGGCCCTTTCCCTGCCACGCGTGCTGGGCGCACGCGGCGTGGTGACGACGTTCATGCCGAATCTCGACGCCGGAGAGAGCGCCGCACTGAAGCGGAGCGCCGAGATATTGAAGCAGGCGGCAGAAGGGCTGCGGCTCTGAAGTCGCGGCTGAGGAAGCGCAAAGCACGCCGCCCTCGAAATGCTCGGCCAGCACGTGTTCGTGATGGGGGATGATGCCGGAGCGTCAAGCCTGATGAAGCTGGCCGGCAACACGCTAGCCGCAATGACGCTGCAGCGCATCGGTGCGCTGTGGAGGCTGGGCGGGACGCCGATTCCGATTCCGCCACGGCCGCCGTGGCAAGCGACAAGGATCGAGCGCGGATGCCACAGTCACGCGGGGTTGGCCGACGCCGCGGATTATGCTCGCGTTGCATCCGTCCTTGCGCCGTCGTCCCAGGGATGAGGAACGACGTTCTCGGGCCGCTCAATGGAGAGAACCGAATGTCTTCGATCCTTCGTTCCGTCAAAGTGCCGGCGTGCGCGCTCGCGCTGCTGATCACGGCCTTCTCAGCGGCGGTCGCCCAGGTCGCAACCTACGTCCCCGCGCTCGATTTTCCGACCCTTTCGCAGGCGGCCATCGACAGCATGCACGCCGCCGCTGCGAAACTATACCTTCACGAAACACAGCCAATCGGCACGGTCGAGACGTGGACCAGTCCCGATGGGACGAGCGGCGCGGTGAAACTGCTGCGCAGCTTCGACTCCTTCAACATGCCCTGCCGCATGATCGACTACACGATCGATCATCGAAACCCGGTGGATGGCCCGAACCCGAGCCACTACATCCTGACGTGGTGTCGTGTGTCGGGTGACGTCTGGAAGATCGTCCAGGTTCCTCCTCCTGGCTGAGACGCGAGGGAAATTTCGCACCGCCTCCGAAGGGCGCTGACAGCGGTTATTCCGTGCGCGCGATCCCCGGTCGACGCACGCGCCACCCGGCAGCCCGCTCGTACGCGGCGCCAGTCCGCAGCACGAGAGGATCTTCGAACGGACGACCGACGATCTGCAGGCTCGTCGGGAGATCGCCTTCTCCGAAACCATTGCAGACCGAGAGCGCCGGGAAACCCGTCAGATTGATCGCGCGGTTGTAGAACGCGCCGCCGAGCGTTTGGTCTGTGCCAAGCTTCGGCGCGACCTTGCGCGCGGTCGGGAACACGATAACGTCCACCTCGCGCAACGCCGCGGCCATTTCGGCAACAAGCTTCGCCCGTTCGCGCTGGGCGTTGACGTAATCGACGCCGCGGACGAACGCGCCCGCCATGAGGCGCTGGCGGCAGATCGCGCCGTATTTCTCGGGAGATTCCTGCAAATGATGCTCGTGGATCGAGAACGCCTCAGTGCGCGAGATCATCAATGCGGCGGCGCCGTAAGCCGCGAACGGCGAGAGGGTGATGTCGCGCACCGCGGCACGGAGATCCGCAAGCACGCGCAGCGATTCTTCGAATGCGGCGAGCACGTCGGGCTCGGCTGGCAGATCATGCTCGAACCAATGGCGCACCACACCGACGCGAAGCCCCGCGATGGGGCTCGCCATGTCGGAGAAATCGGGAACCGGCACGTCCGTCGAGCATGAGTCCGCGGGATCGTAGCCGGCGAGCGCGCTCATCATCAGCGCGCAATCTTCGGCGGTCCAGCACATCGGCCCTGCGTGATCCAGCGCGAAGGACAGCGGCAGCACGCCTGCCTTGCTCACCAGACCATATGTCGGCTTGTGCCCGGCGATCCCGCACCATGCGGCAGGGCCGCGGATCGAGCCGCCGGTGTCCGACCCCATCGCACCGAGGCAGAGCCCCGCCGCGACGGCCGCCGCCGACCCCGATGAAGAACCAGATGGGTCGTGCTCCGTGTTCCACGGATTGCGCGCGGGCGGCCACGGCAGGTCGAAGCTCGTGCCGCCGATGGCGAACTCCCACGTGGAGAGCTTGCCGGTGAAGATTGCCCCGGCATCGCGCAGCTTGCGCACCGTCGTCGCGTCTTGCGCGGGCACGTGATCCCGAAACAGCGCGGAGTGTCCGGTCGTGGCGATGCCCGCAGTGTTGTAGATGTCTTTCAGGCCGATCGGGATGCCATGCAGCGGGCCACGGTACTTCCCCGCCGCGATTTCCGATTCCGCGGCGCGCGCCGCCGCCATGCCGGTCTCTTCCAACACGCGGATGTGGCTCTTGAGCTCACCGTCGAGCGCCTTGATCCGCGCGAATGCGGCTTGCGCGAGATCGACCGGCGAGAGCGTCTTGGCGCGGATCTCCGCCGACGCCTCCGCGATGGTGAGCAGGGCGATCCCGGTTCCCGGCCGCACGTCCACGTTCATGGTCGGGATCCCATCTTGAGGCTGAACGCCGCGGCCGGTTCGTTCATGTAGGGACGGTCGCCCTTCAGCGCCGATGCACTGGCGGCGAGCTCCGCGACCACGCTTGCGATCGCCTCGCGGTCGGATGCAGGCGGCGCGAGCCCGGCCTCGCGCAACGTCCGCTCGATCTCGCCGGGCACCTTGGCGAGCGTCGGACGGCGGTCGCGGAACGGCGTCGCCTTCTCGAACGCGTCGGCGACCTTGAACAGCGTCACTTCCTGGAACGGCTTGGCCGCGATCTGGACCGATACCGGCAGGCCGCCCGGGCCGAAGCCGGAGCAGACGCACATCGCCGGCCAGCCGGTGATGTTGAACGGATTGAAGAAGCCGGGCTTCGCCAGGTTCTGCCATTTCGGAATGCTGTCGATCCGCGGCGCCTCGCCGACAGCGCCCGCGGTGACGAGAACATCCACGTCCTGCGCCGCCGCCGCCGTTGCCACACAGAGCTCGCGTCGGCGCCGGATCGCCTGCACGTAATCGGTCGCGGCGAGCAGCCCGCCATACGCCATGCGGTCGCGCAAAAGCATGCCGTAGTCGTTGAAGCGCGAGCGCATCCATGGCTCGTGCAGCGAGAAGGCCTCCGCCGCCATGATCACGAAGTTGGCCGCCTGATACTCGAACAGCGACGGCAGGATGATCTCGACGATCTCGGCGCCCTGCGCGCGCCAAGCATCAAGTGCTCCGGCAATTCCGGCGAGCGCGGCCGGGTCGGCGCGATGGTCGGTCTCGTGCCAGTGACGCACGACCCCGATCCGCAGCCCCTTCGCATCCTTGCCGATGCCTGCCGAATAATCGGGCACCGGCCGGTCCGCGCTCGCCGGATCGCGCGGATCATGCCCGGCCATCGCCTGCAAAAGCAGCGCACAATCCTCGACTGTCCAGGCCATCGGCCCGGCGTGATCGAGCGTGAACGAGAGCGGCAGGATGCCGGTGCGCGGGCACAGCCCATATGTCGGCTTGATGCCGGCGATGCCGCACAACGCGGACGGCCCGCGGATCGAGCCGCCCGTGTCCGAACCGGTGCCACCGAGGATCAGGCCCGCCGCGACCGCCGCGCCGGTGCCCGAGGATGAGCCGGAGGTGAAATGGTCGGGGTTCCACGGGTTGCGCGCGGGCGGCCAGGGCAGGTCGAAGGAGGGGCCGCCGAACGCGAACTCGTGCGTCGCGAGCTTGCCCAACATCACCGTCCCGGCATCCGCCAGCATCTGCACGGTGGCCGCGTTCTCCGTCGGCACCCAGCTTTGCAGCAGCTTGGAATGCGCGGTCGTCGCGATGCCCTTCGTGCCGTAGATGTCCTTATGCGCGATCGGAATGCCATCGAGTTTGCCGCGCGGCGCACCTGCCATCACCCGCGCCTCGGCCGCCTTGGCGTCCTCGATCGCGCGCTCCGGCGTCACGACGATGAAGGCGTCGAGCGTCGGATTCTTCGCTTCGATCTCGGCAAGGCAATGCTTCGTCAGCTCCACGGGCGAGAGCTGCTTCGCCGCGATGAGCCGCGCGGCGCCGGCGATCGTTGGCGTGTCCATCAATGCGCCTCCGTCCCGAAGCCGGCCGGATCGAAGGTCAGCGCCGGTTCCGCCTCCCGGCCGCGCCCGTGCGTGCGGATGCGCTCGAGCATCGGTTCGACGTAGGCCCAGCCGGTGTGCATCTCCTCGATTTGTTCAGGGGTGAGCGTGAGGCCGGCACGGCGCACGAGCGCCTCGAAATCCTGGCGTGATGTTTTGGGCATCATTCGGTCCTGGGGGCGCTGTGTGGATGCGTGTTTATCAGCATGTGCTGTGCCAGCAAAACCTCAGCCCAACATCCAAGGGTCTCCGACTCGGAAGCCTAATCGGGTAGCGGTATCTGCTCACACACGGGGCAGTTGCCAGACTCACGGGCGATGTACGCCCGATCTGCGACGGGCGAACGGGCGGCGACGCGTGGTATGCACGTTGCACTGCAGCATTCCGTCTTGAAGGAGGCTGCGATGACCCTGCGCAATGGCCGTCTGGGGCGTGCGCTGTCGCTAGCGACCGCGATCACCGCGTCCGCTCTGATCCCCGCGCAGGCGAACGCGGGCGGCGGCACCCTGACCGTGGCGATGACGGCGGGCGACATCCCGGTAACCGCGGGAACACCCGATCAGGGCTTCGAAGGCCTGCGCTTCGTCGGCTTCAGCATCTACGACGCGCTGGTGCGGTGGGACCTCTCGCACAGCGACAAGCCGAGCGACATCGTGCCTGGCCTCGCAACGTCATGGGACATCGACCCGGTCAACCACAAGCGCTGGATCTTCCATCTCCGCGACGGCGTGAAATGGCACGACGGATGCCCGTTCAGCGCGGACGACGTCATCTGGAATTTCGGCCGGATGAACGACCAGAAGTCGCCGCAGTTCTACACGCAGCAATACGCATTCAATCGCGGCTACATGACGAACTTCGACAGCATCGAGAAGATCGACGACCACACCGTTGCGATCAACACCAAGTTCGTCGAAAGCCTATTTCCCTATACGATGTCCTACGTCGTAATGGTCAGCAAATGCCGCGCCGAGACGCTGAAATACGACTGGCAGGCCTTCGCGAGCACGCCGTCCGGCACGGGCCCGTATCGCGTCGACCGCTTCGTACCGCATGAGCGTCTCGAGCTCGTGCCGAACAAGGATTATTGGGACAAGAACCGGATCCCCAAGCAGGACCGCATGGTGCTGCTGCCGATGCCGGAAGCCTCGACGCGCGTCGCCGCGCTGCTGAGCGGCCAGGTCAATTTCGTCGAGGCGCCGCCGCCCGACGCGATCCCGCGCTTGAAGGGCGCGGGCATGCAGATCGTGATGAACACGTATCCGCATAACTGGCCGTACATCCTCAACTTCGTCCACGGCCCGTTCACCGACGAGCGCGTGCGGAAGGCGGCGAACTACGCGCTCAATCGCGACGACTTCGTCGACCTGCTCGGCGGCACCGCGATCCCCGACTACGCGACGATGCCGCCGACAACGCCGTATTACGGGCATCCCAAGCTCTACAAATACGATGCCGAAAGGGCGGCCGCGCTGCTGAAGGAAGCCGGCTGCTTGCCCTGCAACATCACGCTCGCGATGTCGACGTCCGGCTCGGGACAGATGCAGCCCCTGCCGATGAACGAGCTGCTCAAGTCGCAGCTCGAGGCGGTCGGCTTCAAGGTCGATTTCAAGGTGATGGACTGGAACTCGCTGATCGAGATCGGCCGGTCCGGCGTCGTGAAATACGAGAACATCGACGGCTACAACGGCTCACGTGCGCTGCTCGATCCGGTGAGCGCACTCATCAAGCCGGTTGCGAAGGCATACTGGTCGCCGGCGGGCTCGAACTGGGGCCACTTCTACTCGGACGATACCGAGCAGACCGCGCAGGCGATCCTGACCGAATTCGATCCGGACAAGCGCCTCGCACTCCTCACCAAGCTGCACGAGGAGGAGAGCGCGCACGCCGTGATGATCTGGGTCGTGCACGACCTCAACCCGCGCGCGCTCTCGCCGAAGGTGCACGGCTTCGTGCAGTCGCAGAACTGGTTCCAGGACATGACGCCGATCACCGTCGATCCATAGGAGCCGCCCATGCTGACGCTCGTCGGCCGCCGTATCCTCTACGCAATCCCGATCGCGATCGGCGTCTCCATCGTCTGCTTCTCGCTCGTCTATCTCGCGCCCGGCGATCCGCTGCAGCTGCTGTTGCCGCCGGACGCGCCGGCCGACGCGGTCGCGATGATCAAGCATGCCTACGGCTTCGACCGCCCGATCCCGGTGCAGTATGTGCTCTGGCTGTGGCGCGTGCTGCACGGAGATTTCGGCGTCTCCATCGCGACGCGCCGGCCGGTGCTGCTGGAAGTCAGCGGCTCGCTCTACAACACCTGCATGCTGACGCTGTTCGCGGTCCCCATCGCCTTCGTGATCGGCTACAGCTTCGGCGCGATCGCCGGCTGCTTCCCCGGCAAATGGATCGACCGTGTCGTCACCGGGACCGCGGTGATGGGCGTCAGCCTGCCGAACTACTGGGTCGGCATCGTGCTGGTCATCGCCTTCTCGGTCGAGATCATCGCGTTGCCCGCGACGGGAATGGGGCGCGGCGGATCGGCGGGGTTCAACCCGCTCGTCTGGGCCGATGCGCAATACATGATCCTGCCCGTGATCACGCTGGCGATGGTCCCGATCGGCATCCTCGCGCGCTCCACGCGCGCCGCCGTCGCCGAAGTCCAGGGGCTCGATTTCGTGACCACGCTGCGCGCCAAAGGGCTGAGCGAAAGCGCTGTCATCCGCCACGTGCTCAAGAACGCGATGGCGCCCGTGCTCGCGGTGATGGGGCTGCAGTTCGGCTACCTCATGGGCGGCTCGATCCTGATCGAAACGGTCTTCACCTGGCCCGGCAGCGGCTTCCTGCTGAGCAAGTCCATCATCAACCGCGACATCCCCGTGCTGCAGGGCGCGATTCTCGTGCTCGCGATGATCTTCGTGGCGACGAATCTCTGCGTCGACCTGCTGCAGGCGATGATCGATCCGCGGATCCGGAGGGCGTGAGGATGGCCATCCAGAATTGTCTTTCAATTCGCAAGAACTTGGCTGGCGGCACATGTCCCTGACCCAGACAGCAGGAACCGCCATCCCCGCCGCGTGGAACGACGACGGCGCCCCGTCGGTCCGCGTGCGCACCTACTGGCAGAGCGTCGGCGTCCGCCTCCGCCGCGACGAGGTCACGCTGGCGTTCGGCGCCATCGTCCTCGCGATCGTCCTCGTCGCCATCTTCGCCCCCGCGCTCGCCCCGTTCGATCCGTACAAAGGCAGCATCGTCGGCCGGCTCAAGCCGTTCGGCTGGCGCGGCCATCCGCTCGGCACCGACGAGCTCGGACGCGACCTGCTCTCGCGGCTGATCTACGGCGCGAGGTCCTCGCTGCTGATGGGGCTCGTGCCGGTCGTCGTCGCCATGCTCACCGGCGGCACGCTCGGCGTCATCGCGGGCTTCGCCGGCAAGCGCGTGAACACCGTCATCATGCGCATGATGGACGTGTTCTACGCCTTTCCCTCCGTGCTGCTCGCCGTGGCGATCTCGGGCGCGATGGGCGGCGGCATGCTCAACGGCATGATCGCGCTCTCGCTCGTGTTCATCCCAGCCCTCTGCCGCATCGCCGAGACGGCGACCGCGCAGGTCCGCACGCTCGAATACATCGAGGCGGCACGGGCCACCGGCGCCGGCGCGCTGACGATCATCCGCCATCACGTGCTCGGCAACGTGCTTGGCCCCGTCTTCATCTACGCCTCGTCGCTGGTGAGCGTCGCGATCCTCCTCGCCTCGGGCCTGTCCTTCCTTGGCCTCGGCATCAAGCCGCCGACCGCGGATTGGGGGCTGATGCTCTCGACGCTCCGCGATTCGATCTACGTCAACCCATGGATCTGCGCGCTGCCCGGCGCTGCGATCTTCGTCACCTCGATCTGCTTCAACCTGCTGAGCGACGGCATCCGCGCCGCGATGGACGTGCGGCTGTGAGCGCCGCGCTCGATATGGACCGCGGCGGCCCGCAGCAGCCGATGCTGATCGTGCGAGACCTGAAAAAGCAGTTCCCGGTGAAGGCGACAGGGCATCCGCGCGGCGCCCGGGTGCGCGCCGTCGACGACGTGTCGTTCACCATCTTCAAGGGAGAGACGCTCGGCGTCGTCGGCGAGTCCGGCTGCGGCAAATCCACACTCGCGCGGCTGCTGCTGCATCTCATTCCGCCCGATGCCGGCGAGCTCGTCTTCGACGGCGATGGTGTCGGCGCACCGGACGGCATCACCGTCGATGCGTTGCGCCGTCAACTGCAGATGGTGTTCCAGGACAGCTACTCCTCGCTGAACCCGCGCATGCCCGTGCAGGACTCTGTCGCGTTCGGCCCATACGTGCACGGCAAGAAATGGCCGGAAGCCCGCCGCATCGCGCGCGCCATCCTCGTCAAGGTCGGGCTGAACCCCGACCTTTTCGGGCCGCGCTATCCGCACGAGCTTTCGGGGGGACAAAAACAGCGCGTCAACATCGCCCGCGCGCTCGCCATCGAGCCGCGTATGGTGGTGCTCGACGAACCCGTCTCCGCGCTCGACAAATCCGTCGAAGCGCAGGTGCTCAACCTGTTGCGCGCGCTCAAGCGCAGCTTCAATCTCACGTATCTGTTCATCAGCCACGATCTCAGCGTGGTGCAGTACATCAGCGACCGCGTGCTGGTTATGTATCTCGGCCGTGTCGTCGAACTCGGCCCGGTCGACGAAATCTTCGCCCGCCCGCTGCATCCCTACACCGTCGCGCTGCTCGGCTCGCGCACCTCGATGGACCCGGCGCACCGGATCGAGCGGCCGCCGGTCACCGGCGATCCGCCGAGCCCGATCGATCCGCCGTCCGGTTGCCGCTTCCGCACGCGCTGCCCGTTCGCGGAAGGCGTATGCAACTCCGCGATGCCGCAGCTCGGCGCGTGGCAGGATCGCGAGAGCCACGTCGCTGCTTGCCACATGCACGACCGGACATCCGGGCATTCGCGCGCCGGAGGTCATGCGTGATGGACGGTGCGATCCTCCCCGCCGACGGCCGGCTCGCAGCACCACTCGCGGACGTCCGCGACCTGACCGTCCGCTTCGTCACCCCCGACGCGACCGTCCACGCCGTCAACGGCGTTACCTTCTCCGTGCAGGCCGGCGAGGTGCTGTGCATCCTCGGCGAAAGCGGATCGGGCAAGAGCGTCACGCTGCGCGCGCTGATGCGGCTGTTGCCGCCGCGGCGCACGAGGATCGAAGGCGTGCTGCGCGTCGACGGCCAGGATGTGCTGGGGATGAACGACCGCGCGCTGCGCAACATGCGCGGCGGCACCGTCTCGATGATCTTCCAGGAGCCGATGACCGCGCTCGATCCGGTCTACACGATCGGCCGGCAGATCATCGAGACGATCCGCGCCCACAAGGGCGGCAGCACGGCCGCGGCGCGGGCGCGCGCGCTCGAACTGCTCGAACTGGTGAAGATCCCCTCCGCCGCGGGACGCCTCGATTCGTACCCGCACGAATTGTCCGGCGGCCTGCGCCAGCGCGCAATGATCGCGATGGCGCTGTCCTGCGGCCCGAAGCTGCTGCTCGCCGACGAGCCGACCACGGCGCTCGACGCGACCGTGCAGATCCAGGTGCTCATCCTGCTCCGCCGGCTCCAGGCGGAGCTCGGAATGGGCACGATCTTCGTCACGCACGATCTCGGCGTCGCCGCCGAGATCGCCGACCGGGTCGCCGTCATGTACGCGGGCCGCATCGTCGAGGAAGGGCCGGTTGCCGACGTGCTCGCGCACCCCAGGCACCCCTACACGCAGGGCCTGCTGTCGTCGACCGTGCACGGCCAGGACCGCGCCCACGACATCGCCGCGATCCCCGGCAGTCCCCCGGATCTCCGGCGCCTGCCGCCGGGGTGCAGCTTCGCGCCGCGCTGCGCTTACGCGATCGGCGCCTGCCGCGAGGCGGTGCCCCTGCCGGTCACGCCCGCGCCCGGCCGCATGGCCCGCTGCATCAGAGTGGAGGAATTCGCATGAACTGGTTCGAGGTATCCGAAGACGTGATCGACCGCGTCGTCGCCCGCCGCGGTACGCCGCATTGCTATGACGACATTGATCCGGCGCGCACCGCGCTCATTGTCGTCGATCTGCAGAACGGCTTCATGGACGAAGCCGTCGGCCACGCCGTCTGCCCGATGGCGCGCGACATCGTGCCGAACGTGAACCGGCTCGCGAGCGCCGTGCGCGCCAGCGGCGGCGCCGTGTTCTGGGTGCGCAACACCTATGACGACGGGTGGCTGACGCTCGCCGGCATGGTCACCGAGGCCGCGCGAAAGCGCCGCATCGCGTCGATGTCGGAAGGAACGAAGGGCCACGAACTCTGGCCGCTGCTCGACGTGCAGCCCGACGACGAGACCGTCCGGAAATACCGCTTCAGCGCCTTCCTGCCGGGCGCTTCCGATCTCCCCGACCGCCTCCGCGCCCGCGGCTTCGACACGGTGCTCATCACCGGAACCGTCACGAATGTCTGCTGCGAAAGTTCGGCGCGCGATGCGATGATGACGAACTTCAAGACGATCATGGTCTCCGACGCCAACGCCGCGGCGAATATGGAGGAACACAATGCCTCGCTGCGGGCGTTCTATCTGACGTTCGGCGACGTCATGGACACGGAGTACGTCATCGGCCGGCTCACGCGCGTCGTCGCGAAAGCGGCGTGATCCAGCGCCAGCAACTGGACGAGGATGTAGGTCGTGGCCGGGCCTGACCCGGCCATCCACGATTCCCTTCAACGTCGCCAGCTATCCCGCGATGTCGGTGCGCTCCGGTTTCGGCGCCGGCTGACCGCATACTTCATCGTACTCGCCGCCCGCGTCAGACTGGGAGCGCACGCTTGACTCCGCATCTTCCCCTGCCACGATCCCCCGTCACGCCGGGGGGACCATGCACATGCCGCACAGCGAAATCCGCGAACTCTGCGAGCGCGTCGACGCCGCGCGCCTCATGGCCCACGTCACCGAGTTCGCACGCCGCATCAAGCTGTCCGGAACGCCGGAAGAGCTGGAGAGCTTCGCCTACCTCCGCGCCCAGCTCGACGCGCTCGGCTTCGCCACCGACCTGATCCTGCATGACGCGTATATCAGCTTGCCGCGCGAAGCGCGTCTGACCGTCCTCGGCCGCGCGATGACCTGCATCACGCACTCGTTCTCGCAGCCCTCCGCCGCGGGCGGAACGCGCGGCACCGTCGTTTATGTCGGCAACGGCACCGACGCGGATTTCGCGAACCGGGATGTGCGCGGAAGAATCGCGCTCGTCGAGGGCATCGCCAATCCGGCGGCCAGCCTGCGGGCGTCGCGCGCGGGCGTGATCGGGCAGATCCACGTCAGTCCGCACGAGCACATCCACGAAATGTGCATTTCCCCCGTCTGGGGCAGCCCTTCGCACGAGACGCGCGCGGACCTCCCGCGCGCCGTCGTTCTCTCGGTCTCGCAAGCCGATGGCCACGCGATCCGCGACGCGCTCGCGCGCGGCGAAACGGTCGACGCGGTTCTCGAAGCAAACGTCGATACCGGATGGCGCAAGACGCCGATCCTCGTCGCCGAGATGGCCTCCGCGTCCGCTGCCGCCGACGAGCCGTTCGTCCTGTTCTCCGGACACCACGACACCTGGCACTACGGCGTGATGGACAACGGCACGGCGAACGCGACGATGCTGGAAGTCGCCCGCATCTGCGCGTCGTCCCGCGCCGGCTGGCAGCGCGGGCTGCGCCTCTGCTTCTGGTCCGGCCATTCGCACGGGCGCTATTCCGGCTCGTCCTGGTATGTCGACGAGAACTGGGACGAGCTCGACCGGCGCTGCGTCGCGCATGTCAATGTCGACTCCACCGGCGGCCGCGGCGCCACCGTGCTGGAGGATGCGCAATCCGCGGCGGAGCTGCGGGCGCTCGCGCGCGAGGCGATCGGGGAACGGGCCGGGCAGACGCTGACGGGGCGGCGGATGAGCCGCGCGGGCGATCAGTCGTTCTGGGGCGTCGGCCTGCCCGCGATGTTCATGAGCCTGAGCGAGCAGTCCGCGGCCACGGCAACGAACGTCGCCGGCCCGGTGATGGGTGGCGGCGCGCCGCGCAAGGGCGGGGGCCTCGGTTGGTGGTGGCACACGCCGGCCGACCTGATCGACAAGATCGATCCCGAACTGCTCGCGCGGGACACGCGCGTCTACGTGCACACGCTCACACGTCTCCTGCAGGATCGCGTGCTGCCGCTCGAGTACGCGGATCACGCGGCCGACTTCCTCGCCGAACTCTCGAATTTGCAGCAGAAGCTCGGTGACCGCTTCGACCTCACGCCGATCGTCGAACGAACACGCACGCTGCAATCGGGCGCGGCGAAGCTGCGGACGATGGGCGATGCGGCCGGCGTGAACGCCGCGCTCATGGCCCTGTCGCGTGCCCTCGTCCCCATCGAGTACACGACCGGCGACCGCTTCGGCCACGACCCCGCGCTCGGCCAGTCCTCTTGCCCGCCGCTCGACCCGGTCCGCGCCCTCGCTTCGGCGCCGCCGGACTCCGACGAGGCCCGCTTCCTGACCGTGGCCGCCCGCCGCAGCCGCAACCGCGTGTGCCACGCGCTCGATCAGGCCAACGCGATCCTGGCGCGATTGCAGTCCGCTGCCCCGGCGCAGACGGAAAGATCCTCTGCACAAGGAACGGCGCGCGCTCGTGTGGAGAGCCTCGCGACCTGAAGTCGAGGGTTCGTGCGGGTCCGCTCACGGACGGGAACGGAAGGTTAGCCGCTCATGCAGATCGAAGCCCTGTTCCAGCCGTTCCGGCTGAAGTCCCTCGAGCTGAAGAACCGGCTCGTGATGGCCCCGATGACGCGGTCGTTCTCGCCGGGCGGCGTCCCGACGCAAGACGTCGCCCGGTACTACACGAGACGCGCCGACCAGGTGGGGCTGATCGTTTCGGAGGGCACGGTCGTTGACCGGCCGGTATCCTCGAACGATCCGAACGTCCCCCGCTTTCACGGCGAGCCTGCGCTCGCCGGGTGGAAGCGGGTGATCGAGTCGGTCCATGGGGCGGGCGGCAAGATGGCGCCGCAGCTGTGGCACGTGGGAATCATGCAGCCGCATGCCTCGGGGTGGTTGCCGCCGGCGCCCTTCGAAGGTCCGGCCGGGCTGCGGCTCCCCGGGGAGCCCGGCGGCAAGGCCATGACGGAACTCGATATCGCGGAGACGATCGCGGCCTTCGCTCGTGCCGCCGGCGACGCGAAGCGCCTGGGATTCGACGCCGTCGAAATCCACGGCGCGCATGGCTACCTGCTGGATCAGTTCTTCTGGGCCGCGCTGAACCGGCGCTTCGACCGCTTCGGAGGTCCGACCCTGCTCGACCGGAGCCGTTTCGCGATCGAGCTGGTGAAGTCCGTGCGGGAAGCCGTCGGCGAGGACTTCGTGGTGCTGCTGCGGCTTTCGCAATGGAAGCAGCAGGACTTCGCGGTCAAGCTCGCGAAGACGCCCGAGGAGCTCGCGGCATGGCTGATCCCGTTTGCCGAGGCCGGCGTGGACGTCTTCCACTGCTCGCAGCGGCGCTTCTGGCAGCCTGAATTCGAAGGCTCCGACCTCAACTTTGCCGGCTGGGCGAAGAAGCTCACCGGCCGGACGACGGTAACGGTCGGATCGGTCGGTCTCTCCGGCGAGTTTATTGCGGCCTTCCAAGGCGAAAGCTCCCGCCCGAGCCCGCTCGACGAGCTGATACGGCGATACGAGCGTGGCGACTTCGACCTCGTTGCCGTCGGCCGCGCGGTCCTTTCCGACCCGGAATGGCCGACCAAGATCCGCGAGGGAAGATGCGAACAACTGCGCGACTTCTCGCGGGATGTGCTCGCGACGCTCTGGTGATGGTCCCGCGGCGCCGGAGGAATCGGGCTTAGACGAATGGGCGTTTGCACGCCCTATGTGTTTCCGACTACGTAACAATCAGCCAGGGCGTCCGTAGTAGATCACGCTGGTATGGGTCGCCTCCGCAAAGAACAGCCACCGCTCGACCAGCACCCCGAACCCCGCCGCGATGACCGCGAGCGCCGCCGGCACGACGCCACCGACCAATGTCAGCAGCACCGGTGCCGCGAAGGCGGTCACCACCGCGATCTGCCGCAGCTTGTAGGCGTGCCGCCGCGCGATCTGGTATCCCATCTCGCGCATCACGAAATTCTCCTCCGTGTGCGGCGGGTCGAGCAGCCGCACGCGCCCGAACTGCCCGAGCCCGGTCGCGGTGCCGAGGTCCGTGGTGGGCGCCGCCGTGTCGATATGCTTCCAGTACAGCAGCTTCACCACGAGCGCCCCCACGATCGCCGCCAGCGCCACCGCCTCGTAGCCGGGACTGCGATGCCCGAAGGCGCGCGCGAGGGTCAGGAGCAGCAGCGAACCGGTCATCAGTGCGAGAATGAGGTAGCCAGGCAGAACGAGCCGCGATCGCCACTGCCGGATCGGCTTGAGGCTCGCATAGATCATCGCGGTGCAGAGGGTCGTCGCCGCCGCCAGCACCGCCAGCACCGCCCCGCTGATGGCGACGACCCCCGGCCCCCAGCCGAACACGCAGGCGAGGAACAGCACCCCCGCCGGCACGAACGTCGCGAGCGCCACGACACCCTCGCGGGACAACCACGAGCTCCGCCACTGCGTCAGCGCCCGGAACATCCGCTCCGGCCGCCCGAGATGTGCCGCCGACGACATCAATCCGCCGCCGAGCAGCGCGACGCCGATCGCGACCGCCACGGCGCCGAAGGTGGGGTCATCGGCGAACACGCCGGCCATGGCCAGGAGTCCCGACAACAGCAGCAGGCCGCAGCCCGCACCGGACGCGGTGGTGAAGACGATGACGGAAAGTGCCGGATGCATCGGGCTCTACCGGGTCAGCACCCGGTCGACCCAGCGCAGAAACCCGTTCGCCGCCGCCGGCGCGGCCACCTGCTCGCGCGGCGGCTCCCGATCCGGCGCGGTGCGCTTGCGCGGCGGCAGATACTTGCTGACCGGCCGGTATCCGGTCTCCGGCATCAATTCGATCCCGCCGCGCTCGCGCACCAGGCGCGAAACCTTTGACTCCGGGTCCTTGAAGTCGCCGAAATGCCGCGCGCCGGTCGGGCAGGTCGTCACGCACGCCGGCTGGCGGTCGCGCTCGCTCAGGCGCTCGTCGTAGATCTTGTCGACGCAGAGCGTGCATTTCCGCATCACGCCCTCGTCCTCGTCCATCTCGCGCGCCCCGTACGGACAGGCCCAGGAGCACAGCTTGCAGCCGATGCAGATGTCCGTGTTGATCAGCACGATGCCGTCTTCGGCGCGCTTGTAGGACGCGCCGGTCGGACAGACCGTGACGCAGTCAGGCTTCTCGCAATGCAGGCAGTTCTTCGGGAAATGCACCGCGCGACCGGAGCCGCCGTCGTCCACCTCGTAGCTGAACACGCGATTGAACCACGTGCCGCGCTGCTCGGCCTGATACGGGTTGATGTCGCTCAGCGGTCCCGCAGCGCTGACCGAGTTGTAGCCCTTGCAGGCGGTAACGCACGCATGGCAGCCGACGCAGGTGTCGAGATCGATGAGGAGGCCGAGTGCCTTGCCGCCCGTGTTTTCCGGAATCGATGTCATGCGTCGACCTTCCCCGTCGCATTCGCGGGCCGGAACGCCTCGCCGAACCGGTTGACCCGCGGCGGATCGGGGATGCCGGGCGGGACCGGCAACTCCGCGAATTGCGGCGCCGTCTCGATCCCCGCGTCCTCCGGTGTGCATTTCTCGACGCGTACGCGCAGATCGTACCACGCCGCCTGCCCCGTCACCGGATCGGAATTGGAGAACCGCCGCTGATTGCGATCCTGCGGAAGCAACTCGCTGATGAGGTGGTTGAGCAGGAATCCCTGCTTCGCTTCCGGCGCGTTCGGCGCGAGGTTCCACGCCCCGCTGCGCTTGCCGATCCCATTCCACGTCCACACCGTGTCAGGCTGCACGCCGTCCATCGTGCGGACGCGCACCTTGATGCGGCCGTTGTGGCTCGTCACCCACGCCCAATCGCCGTCCCCAAGATCGAGCGCCTGGGCCGTAACTCGCGCGACATACAGGTCGTTGCGTCCAATGATCTGACGCAGCCAGGCGTTTTGCGAGTGCCAGGAGTGATACATGATCATCGGCCGCTGCGTGATCGCGTGCAGAGGAAACGCCCTGGTATCCACCAGCGTGCCTTCGAGCGGCTCGCGCCAATCCGGCAGCGGATCGAACGACGCGAGCACGCGCGCGCGCAGATGATCGGGCGGCTGGATCGCGCCGTGCCCTTCGGCTGCGAGCCGGAACTTCTGCAGGATCTCCGAATAGAGCTGCAGCACGATCGGCGCCGCGTTCGAGATCAACCCGATCCCGTGCGCCCAATCGAGATATTCCTTGTTGGCGTAGCGGAAATAGCGCTGCGACGGCTCCAGCTCGTGCTGCCAGAACGCGCCGTTCTTGATGTAAGCGTCGAGCTGATCCGGGTTGGGAGCCCCCCGCCCGATGCTGCCGCCATCCGCGCCGCGCCAACCCGCGAGCGGGCCGACGCCGGGCGTGCGCTCGTGGTTGACGAGATAATCCGAATATCCGCCCGGATATTTCGCGCGTCCGTCCTCCGCGACCATGCCGGGCAGACCGAGGCGCGCGCCGAGATCGAGCAGCACGTCCTGGAACGGCCGCACGTCGCGATCCGGCTGCACCACCGGCTGGCGGATCGCGTCGGCCACGCGCTCCCCGTCGGATATCGGACGGTCGAGCAGCGACATGCAGTCCCAGCGTTCGAGATAGGTCGTGTCGGGCAGCACGAGATCGGCGTAGGCGACCATCTCGGAATCAAACGCATCGGAGTAGATGATGTGCGGGATGCGATAGTTCCCGGTCGCCGGGTCGGTGTCGGTTAGCATCCGAATCGTCTCGGATGTGTTCATCGCCGAGTTCCAGCTCATGTTCGACATGAACATGAACAGCGTGTCGATCGGATAGGGATCGCCGCGATAGGCGTTGGTGATCACCATGTGCATCAGCCCGTGGGCGGCGACCGGCGCCTCCCACGAATACGCCTTGTCGATGCGGATGGGGCTGCCGTCCGGCTGCAGCAGCAGGTCATCGGGTCCGGTCGGATTTCCGAGCGGCATCCCACCGAGCGGCGTCATCGGCGCCACGTTCTTCCCCGAGGGCTTCGGGCCGGGCGGGATGGGCTTGGGGAAGGGCGGCCTGAAGCGGAACGCGCCGGGCGTGTCGATCGCGCCGAGCAGCATCTGCAGGAGATGGATGGCGCGGCAGGTGTCGAACCCGTTGCTGTGCGCGGAGATGCCGCGCATTGCGTGCATCGAGACGGGATGGCCGATCATCGTCTCGTGACGGCGGCCATCCGTGTCGGTCCAGGGAATGTCGAGCGTGATCGCCTCGTCGAACGCGGCGGTCGCGAGCTCGCGGGCGATGCGGCGGATCGTCGCCGCC
>DATAPS010000121.1:0-12192 GCA_036265085.1 Acetobacteraceae bacterium
GCCGCGCGCGCAGCGGTTCTCGGCGGCGTCGGTGCGGAGCGGCGGCGCATCACGGCCGCCGAGCGCGATCAGGCTCGGACCGTCTGCCCGCCGCAGCGCCAGCTCCCAGCATTCCACCGTCTCGATCGCGTCGGCCGGGCGGAAGACATGCGCGTTCGGCATCGCCCGCAGCACCGCAAGCTGTTCGAGCGCCTGCTGCGCCGGATTACGGTCGACGGCCGGGTCGTCCGCCAGCAGATGGATCACCCGCTGCCGCATGATGGCGGCGAGCCGGAGCGCCGGGCGCATATAGTCGGTGGCGGCGACGCCAATCTCGCCGCACGGGATCAGGCCGCCGTGCAGCGCCATCCCGTTCATGGCCGCGGACATGGCGTGCTCGCGGACGCCGTAGCGGACGCGCCGCCCGCCGAAGCTGCCCGGACCCACGGTCAGCTCGGGCGGCTCGCCATCCGCCAGATCGGCGCCGCCGCCGATCAGCTCGGGTACGGCCGGCAACAGCATCTCGTGCACGCGCCGGCTCGCCGCGACGGGAGCAAGCGTGGGGCGGCCATCGCCGAGTTCGGATTTCAGCAGGGCAAGCGCGTCGTAGCATGCATCGGGCAGCCGGCCGCTCACCCCGCGCTCGAACTCCGGCTGGAGCGGATGATGGGCGAGCCGCTTCAGCCAGGCCCTGCGGGCGCTGCTGCCGCGGGTTCCAGCGCGCTGCCACGCTCCCGTCAGCGCGTGGGAGATCGGCCCGAGAACCGGTGCCGCCGCGCCGGCGACCGCGCTTCGGCAGGCGATCAGCGTCGGCTTCTTCGATCGCATTGCCATCGAGAGCGCGGCGGCGATCTGCGCGGCGTCATCGGAGTCGACCCGTTTCACCGCCCAGCCGCAGGCGGCGAAGCGCTTGAGCTGGTCCGCGCCGGACTGATGATCGATCGACGACGAACAATCATACCACAGAACCGCCAACTTCCCGAGCCGGAGCTGCCCCGCGAGGCTGGCGGCCTCGTGGGTCACCCCCTCCATCAGGTCGCCGTCGCACGCCATGACCCAGGTCCGGTGATCGACCAGGCTCCGCCCGAAACGGGCCGCCATCAGCCGCTCGGCGAGCGCCATCCCGACGGCGATCGCGAGCCCCTGTCCGAGCGGTCCGGTGCTCGCCTCGATCCCGGGATGCGTGCCGAACTCGAGGTGCTCCGCTTCCTCGCAATCGACGCCGTCGTGCCCGGTGAGATGGAGCAGCGCGTGCAGGAGCAGCGCCCCATGTCCGGCGGAGACCACGAATCGGTCGCGATCCGGCCAAGCGGGGTCGGCGGCGTCGAATTTGTGGAACCGCGTCCACAGCACCGCCGCCGCATCGGCCATCGCCAACGCCAACGCGGCTTCGGCTGCGCCCGGATCCGTCGTGGCGTCGAGGGCGAAGCGCCGGATCGCGTCCGCGAAGCGGAGCATGGGCGCGGCCCCGTGCGCGGGGGGCGCATGCGGTCGGGTGAGCGCGGGAAGGTCGTAGTGCCGGATGGCCTGGGACGCCATGCACGCTCCTGTCTGTTGGCGCTTCTAGGTGCGCCTGCAACGGTCGGCAAGGGCCGCCTCTTGGCCGAGGGCGGGGTTCGGTGGCTACGGCGGGAAGCCGCCGCGCCGCAATGCCCGGCGCGATCCCGATTGCGTGCGCAGAGTCATGCGCCTAGGTGAATGCCATGCAGAACCACCTGCGCCGCAACGTCGTCGGTCTGATCTGGCTGATCGGCCTGCTCTGCGCCGTGGTCGTCTACCGCGTCGGCCCGGACCGGATCCTCTATTCGGTCGCCGACGTGATCGAAAACTTCCGCGCCTATGTCGACGATCTGCTGTCGGCCTTCGCGGTCAACACCTTCGACGTCATGCGCGCGCTCGCAATCGGGCTGATGCCCGCCTTCATCGCGTTCTGCGTCATCGCGCACCGGCGCGGGCTTCCGGCGATGCGGTCGCTGGTGGTGGTATCGGTGCTGTGGCTGCTGCTGCTCTATCAGCCGGTGCGCTACGGCGAGCCGGTCTCGGCGTTCCGCTGGACGGTGGCGTTCCTGGCGGTCGGCATTGGCTGCCTCGTCGTTGCCCGGCATCTAAGCCATGACCCGCGCGATCGGACCGCGCCGCCCTACCCATCCTGGCCGCCGCGGCCGCAGTAGCGGGCTACAGTGGGCGGCTGGCGCGGGCGAGCACCGCCTCCAGCAGCACTTGGCAGCCGGCTTCCGCCTCCTCCGGGAGGATGCTTTCCGCCTCGTTGTGGGAGAGCCCGTCCTTGCACGGGGTGAAGATCATCGCCGTGGGGATACGGCGCGCGACGTAGATCGCGTCGTGACCGGCGCCGGACACGATCTCGCGCGCGGGATAGCCGAGCCGCGCCGCCGCCTGCCGGACGAGATCGACGCAATCCGGATCGAACGGCTGGGCGGGGATGCGGAACAGCTCGCGCAGCTCGAATTGGACCCCACAAGTGCGGGCGATGGCCTCGGCTTCGGCCGGGAATGCGGCGGCGAGGCGATCGACCTCGGCTTCCTCCGGGTGGCGGAACTCGACGGAAAAGCGGATCTCGCCGGGAATGACGTTGCGGCTGTTCGGGCTGACCACGAACTGCCCGACCGTGCCCCGGCCGTCCTCGCCGCGCGCCCGCATCATCCGGTCCACCAACTCGACGATCCGCGCCGCCGCCACCAGCGCGTCCTGTCGGGCGGAGGGCGGCGTGGTGCCGGCGTGGCTCTCGCGGCCGGTGACGACGGCGTCGTACCAGACCTGCGCCTGGCCGCCGGTGACGATGCCGATGCGCTTGTCCTCGCGCTCCAGGATCGGCCCCTGCTCGATATGAAGCTCGAAATAGGCATCCGCCGGAAATGCCCGCGCCGGCTCGGGTCCCGCGTAGCCGATCGCATCCAGCGACGCGCGAACCGTCGCGCCGTCCGGGCCCGCGAGCGCCATCATCGCGTCCTCGGCATAGACGCCCGCCCAGACACCGGAGCCCATCAGGCTGTGGCCGAACCGGCTTCCCTCCTCGTCCGTCCAGTTCACCAGCTCGAGCGGCGCCTCCGTGACCAACCCCAGCTCATCGAGGGTCCGGATCACCTCCAGCCCGGCCATCACGCCAAGCGCACCGTCGAACTTCCCGCCGCTAGGCTGGCTGTCGAGATGGCTGCCGAACAGCACCGGCAGCCGCGACGGATCGCGCCCCGGCCGTCGCGCGAACATGTTGCCCATCGCATCGACGCGCACCGCCAGCCCCGCCTGCGCGCACATCGCGCGGAAACGGTCGCGCCCCTGCCGGTCCACCTCGCCGAGCGCGAGCCGCCGCACGCCGCCTTTCGGGGTGGCGCCGATTTCGGCCATCTCCATCAGGCTGTCCCAGAGCCGCTTGCCGTCGATGCGGATATTGGTGAGCAAGAGCCGGCTCCTTCCGAGGTGGGCGCATCTTGCCCGCGTGCGGCCTTCCTGCAAGTTTCGCGCGCGTCGCAAGGAGGCGAGCCGTCATGGCCCATCAGCTCTCGTCGCCCGCCGCCCCCGCGGTGCTGCGCAACTCCGAACTCGACCGCGACGCCGTGTGGCAGGCGCGTGTCGACCTCGCCGCGTGCTTCCGGGCGGCGGCGCGGCTCGGCATGCACGAGGGCGTCTGCAACCATCTCTCGGCGATGGTGCCGGGACGCGACGACCTGTTCCTGGTCAACCCCTACGGCTACGGCTTCAGCGAAATCTCCGCCTCACGCCTGCTGATCTGCGATTTCCGCGGCAACGTGATCTCCGGCGAAGGCGTGCCGGAGGCGACCGCGTTCTACATCCACGCACGCCTCCACCTGCGCCTGCCGCGCGCCCGCGTCGCGTTCCACACCCACATGCCGCACGCGACGGCGCTCGCCATGGTCGAGGGTGCGCCACTCGCGTGGGCGGGACAGACGGCGCTCAAATTCTACGGCCGCACGGTTGTCGACGAGACCTACAATGGCTTGGCGCTCGACGAAGCGGAGGGCGACCGGATCGCCGCGGGCATGGGCGAGGCCGACATCGTGTTCATGCGGAGCCACGGCGTCATGGTGGTCGGCGCGACCATCGCGGAGGCGTGGGACGATCTCTACTACCTCGAACGCGCCTGCCAGGCGCAGCTGCTGGCGGAATCCACCGGCCGCAAGCTCGTGCCGGTCGCCCCCGAGGTTGCCGCGCGCACCTATGCGCAGATGCGCGAGGGTGACCGGGAGGGCGCACGGCTGCATCTGGAGAGCATCAAGCGCACGCTCGATCGCGAGGCGCCGGAGTATCGGCACTGAGCGCAGTGCCGCGGTTCGGGATCCTGGCGCTCGTGGTGCTGCTGGTCGCCGGCTGCGCGCTGATCGACCGCAGCACGTTCCGCCGCGCCGGGAAGGCGCCCGAAGCGTCGCAGCTCGCGCGCGCCGACCTGCCGCAACTGCCGTTGCTGACGATCCGGTTCGACAATCTCGACGCCGACTACATGGGAAGCGTGGCGCAGGCTGTCGAAGCCGTGAATGCGATCAAGCCGGACGCGCAATACGATGTCGTGACGCTGATCCCGACCAGCGCGCCGGAGTCGGTGCAGAACACGGCGGCGCAGAATGGACAGGAGGACGCGGCTGCGGTGGTGCAGGCGCTCGGCTATGCCGGCGTGAGCCTGGACAACGTGCATGTCGGCATTCGCGGCGATGCGGGATCGCCGCCGCGCGAGGTGCTGGTATTCGCGCGATAGCGAGTCTTTCCGACGATGCGCACCGCCGTAACCCGCACCTCGGGCACGCGCCGCCCTCTCCCCCGCTCGTGGGAAGAGAGCGGCCGTAAATCACCCCTCCAGCGGTGACTTCGTCGCGGCGACGCTCGGCCGCGCCGACATGCGCTGCCACCACGCCTTCAGCGCCGGACGCTTGTCGAGCATTGCCTGCCCTTCAGGCGTCATCGCGAGATAGGTGTAGACGGGCGCGAAATGGATGTCGGCGAGGCTGAACGTACCGGCGATCCAGTCGTCCTTGCCCATGATGTCAACCAGGGCGTCGAGCGCCTTCTCGGCGTGCGGCAGGGCGGCGGCGATCTTCGCCTCGTCGGACGGCTGCCCGAGTTTCGGCATCGCGGCGCGTTGCACGAACAGTTCGGTCACGATCGGCTTGTAGCCGTAGCTGTCGATCACGCCGATCGCCTGGATCATCCGCGCGCGGTTCTTCGGGTCGGGAGGCTGCAGGCTCGCGCCGGGAAACGCCTCGTCGACGTAACGCATCACGGCGCCCGTTTCGTAGAGCTCGAAATCGTCATGCGTGAGCACTGGGATCTTGCCCCAGGGCTGCCGCTCGAAATGCTCCTGCGGGACCGGCTGGAAGATGTCGACCATCTCGAGAACGTAGTCGACGCCCTTCTCCTGCAGGGCGAGCAGGGCGGAGCGGGTATAGGTGCTGTATGGGGCGCCATAGACGGTGACCGTCGCCATTGAATTTCCCTCCCGGTTCATTTCACGTTGTCCGCTGAAGAAGGCGCTTGCCCAACCTGCTTCGTCAGGACAGCTTTCCTGTCTATAGAGTTGCATTCATTTGCCGCGGCGGCGTTCGGCACGCTGGCGATTTTGTTCTGACCCTATACGATCCCGTTATCGATCATGGTCGACGAGGCTGCCACGCCTCCGCCAGCCTGCCTTCATTTTTTGGAGAGCGGGTGCGTTCTTCTCCCCCCACGCTACTCTACGCCGCGAACGACGCTACTCTATTCAGAGGCAAGGTCAATCCAACGGCAGGGCACCCCCAAGAAGTGCAGGAGGACTAGCCATGGAACGCCCATTATCGCCGTTCATGTTCCCGACGTGGTACCGCTTTCAGATCACGTCGGTTTTGTCGATCTTGCACCGCTTGACCGGAATTGCGTTGGCCGCGGGCTCGATCCTGTTGGCCTGGTGGCTGGTCGCCGTGGCCGCCGGCGGCGAGGTGTTCGCGGCAACGCACGCTTTCATTGTCTCCCCGATCGGGTTGTTGCTGTTGTTCGGCTGGTCCGTCGCCTTTTTCTACCACCTGTGCAGCGGCATCCGGCACCTCGCCTGGGATGCCGGCTATGGTTTCCAGATCCGGGACGCCTACCGCAGCGGGTACGCCGTGCTCGCCGCGACCGCCCTCCTGACCGTGCTCGCCTGGCTCTACGTGGTCCTGGTGTAGGAGGTCTCGATGCCAGACCCTCGCTCTTTGTCGAACTCGACCGCGTTGCGCGACGAGTCCGTGCTTCGGCGCGTGCGCCATCTCGGCAGCGCCCGCGACGGGCTGCAGGAGTGGCGGCTGCAGCGCTGGACGGCGCTCGCGCTCATTCCGCTCGGGCTCTATTTCGCTGCCTCGATGCTGCGGCTCGCCACCTCCGACCAAACGACCGCTGCTGCATGGCTCGCTTCGCCCGTGCCGGCTTTGCTGACCATCCTCTTCGTGCTGGCAGCGCTCGCGCATGCGGTGGTCGGGTTACGCTCGGTTCTTGTCGATTATGTGCACGCGCGCGCCCGGCTCGTCGCCGCCGCGCTGCTCGTGCGCGCTGCGGCGATGATCCTCGCAGGCGCAAGCGTGCTTGCGGTCCTGAAGCTCTTTCTCGGCCGGTAAGGAGGCGAATCATGGCCAATGGTTACGACATCATTGACCACTCGTTTGACGTCGCCGTCCTTGGCGCCGGCGGCGCCGGATTGCGGGCGACCTTGGGCATGGTCGCGGCGGGGCTGAACACCGCCTGCATCACCAAGGTGTTCCCGACCCGCAGCCACACGGTTGCCGCGCAGGGTGGGATCAGTGCGGCGCTTGGCAACATGGAAAAGGACGACTGGCGCTGGCACATGTTCGATACGGTCAGGGGCTCCGACTGGCTCGGCGACCAGGACGCGATCGAATATATGTGCCGCGAGGCGGTCCCGGCGGTCATCGAGCTTGAGCATTTCGGCGTGCCGTTCAGCCGTACGGAGGCCGGCACGATCTACCAGCGCCGGTTTGGCGGACACACGACAGAGTATGCCAAGGGCGGCATGGCCTATCGTGCCTGCGCCGCTGCCGATCGCACCGGCCACGCGATCCTGCACACGCTCTACCAGCAGTGCCTCAAGCACCAGGCACGCTTCTTTGTCGAGTATTTCGCCATCGACCTCTTGATGGACGAGGACGGCGCGTGCCGCGGCCTGCTCGCCTGGTGTCTCGAGGACGGGTCGATTCACCGGTTCCGCGCCAATATGACCGTCATTGCCAGTGGCGGCTGCGGCCGGGTCTATCAATCCTGCACCTCGGCGCACACCTGCACCGGTGATGGCAACGCCATGGTGCTGCGTGCTGGCCTGCCGCTGCAGGACATGGAGTTCATCCAGTTCCACCCGACCGGCGTGTATGGGGTTGGCGTTTTGATTACGGAGGGCGCCCGTGGCGAAGGCGGCTATCTCACCAATAGTGAGGGCGAGCGGTTCATGCCGAAATATGCGCCACGTGAAAAGGATCTCTCCTCTCGCGACGTGGTCAGCCGAGCCGAGGCGATCGAGATTCGCGAGGGCCGCGGGGTTGGTGAGAAGAAGGATCACATCCACCTGCATCTGGAACAGCTCCCGGCCGATGTCCTCGCGCACCGCCTCCCGGGCATCGTCGAGACGGCGCGCATCTTCGCTGGCGTCGATGCGCACAAGGAGCCGATCCCGGTGATACCGACCGTCCACTACGTCATGGGCGGCATCCCGACGACGATCAAGGCAGAGGTCATCCGCCCGACCGAGGACGACCCCGACGCGGTCGTGCCGGGTCTGATGGCGATTGGCGAGGCGGCCTGCGTCTCCGTTCATGGCGCGAACCGACTCGGCACGAACAGCCTTCTCGACCTGATCGTGTTCGGGCGCGCGGCAGCGCTGCGGGCGGCGGAGATCATCAAGCCGGGATCCCGCGTGCGCGAGGCAAACGGCCATTCGGAGGAGAGCGCCCTGCAGCGCTTCGACAGGATCCGCCACAGCAAGGGCGGCCTCAAGCCTGGCGAGGTCCGCCCGCAGATGCAGGAGGCGATGCAGTCACACTTCAGCGTGTTCCGCCGCGGCGACAGCTTGAAGGAAGGGTTAGACAAGCTGACGGCGCTGCGCGATCCGCTCGAGCGCGTTACCGTCGACGAAGATTCGCTGCTGTGGAACGTCGCACTGGTCTCTGCTCTGGAGCTTGCCAATCTCGCGGATCAGGCGGTGGTGATCGCCCACTCCGCATACTCGCGCACCGAATCGCGCGGCGCCCATGCCCGCGAGGATTATCACCAACGCGATGACGAGAACTGGTTGAAGCACACCGTCGCGTGGAAAGACGAAGATTGGAAGGTCAAATTCGCCTACCGCCCAGTGCATCTGCATGCGCTCTCAAACGACGTGCAGAGCTTTCCCCCTGCAGTGCGCACCCATTAGCGGGAGGTTGTTTCAATGTCCGAGTTTGCTCTCCCCAAAAACTCGAAGATCGGCCAAGGCAAGCACTGGGCGCTCCCGCATTCGGTCCAGCACGTCAAGGGCTTCCGCATCTATCGCTGGAACCCGGCGAAGAACGCTAATCCGACGATGGACACGTTCGACATCGATCGCGAGCACTGCGGGCCAATGGTCCTCGACGCCCTGGTCAAGATCAACGACGAGATCGATCCGACACTGTCGTTCAGACGGTCTTGCCGCGAGGGCGTGTGCGGTTCCTGCGCGATGAATATCGACGGGGTCAATACATTGGCCTGTCTGACGCCAATCGACAGCCTCAAAAAGGGGACGAGCCGGATCACCCCGCTGCCGCATCTGCAGGTTCTGAAAGATCTCGTCCCAGACCTGACCGGCTTGTATGCACAGTACGAGCTGATCGAACCCTGGCTGCAAACCGATCAGCCGCCGCCGGATCGCGAGCGGCACCAGTCACAAGAGGAACGCGCACAACTCGACGGCCTGTGGGAGTGCATTCTCTGCTTCTGCTGCTCGACCTCGTGCCCGAGCTATTGGTGGAACCCGGACCGCTATCTCGGCCCATCGATCCTGCTGCAGTCGTTCCGCTGGATCGCCGACAGCCGGGATCAACGCGTCGGCGAGCGCCTCGACCGGCTCGAGGACCCGTTCCGCCTCTATCGATGCCACACGATCATGAACTGCACCAAGACCTGCCCGAAGGGGCTCAACCCGGCGCGCGCGATTTCCAACACCAAGCGGCTGATGGCCGCGCGCGGGTGAAGGAACGTCGATAGTCGCAACGTCCGCCCGCTCGCGGGCCATGTCGACGCCAGCCAGGCTGAGATGTGTCCGTCGGGGCGAGTGGGGATTTCTCGCGCCGTGACGCCGTTGCTGGAATGTCGCGGCCTGACCAAGCACTTCGGCGGGCTAATCGCGACCAACGCGCTCGACCTCACGGTGGCGGCAGGCGAAATCCACGCGCTGATCGGTCCGAACGGTGCCGGCAAGTCGACCCTGGTCAACCAGCTTTCCGGCGAGCTGAAGCCGGATGCCGGCACGATCTTGTTCGATGGCTCCGATATCGCGGCGCTCTCGACGCCTGCGCGCGTGCGCCGCGGATTGACGCGATCGTTCCAGGTCACGTCTGTACTCCGTGAGTTCACCGCACTGGAGAACGTGGCCCTCGCAGTCCAGGCGCGGCAGGGCCACAGCTTCCGCTTCTGGCGCAACGCACGTCGCGACCGCACGCTGAACGAGCCGGCGCTCGCAACCCTGGACCACGTAGGCCTCGGCGCTCGCGCGCACGTCGTCGCCGACGATCTCGCGCACGGCGAGCAGCGTCAGCTCGAGCTTGCGATGGCGCTCGCGACGGAACCGCGCATGCTGCTGCTCGACGAGCCGATGGCGGGTCTGGGCGCGACCGAGTCCAGGGACATGACGGCGATCCTCAAGGCGCTGAAAGGCCGCATCACGATCCTGCTGGTCGAGCACGACATGGATGCGGTGTTCGCGCTTGCCGATTCCGTGACGGTGCTGGTGTACGGCCGCGCGATCGCCAGCGGACCGCCGGACACGATCCGCGCGAACGCCGAGGTGAGAGAGGCGTATCTCGGCGACGCGGATATCGTGCCGGAATGATGCTCGCGGTGGAGAGCCTGTGCGCGGCGTACGGACACAGCCAGGTGCTGTTCGATCTCACGCTCGACGTCGGCGCGGGCGAGGTGGTGGCGCTGCTCGGCCGCAACGGGATGGGCAAGACGACCACGATCCGCACTGTGATGGGCCTGTTGCCGGCGCGCGGCGGTGCCATTCGCTTCGAGGGCACGCCGATTATCGGCAAGCCGCCCGAGGCCGTTGCGCGGCTCGGTGTCGGGCTCGTGCCAGAAGGGCGGAGGGTGTTTCCAGCGCTCACGGTTCGCGAGAATCTCGTCGCGACGGCCGCAAATCGGCTTGGCCGCAGCCAGCCCTGGACTCTGGATCGCGTGATGACGCTGTTCCCCCACTTGCGCGAGCGGACGCGGCAGATGGGCGGCACGCTTTCCGGCGGCGAGCAGCAGATGCTCGCGATCGGGCGGGCGCTGATGACGAACCCGAAGCTGCTGATCCTCGACGAGGCGACCGAGGGACTGGCGCCGCTGATGCGCGCGGAAATCTGGCGCTGCATCGAGGAGCTGAAGCGGGAAGGGCAGTCGATCCTGATCGTCGACAAAAACCTCGCCGTGCTGAAGCGCCTCGCGGATCGGCATGTCGTCGTCGAGAAGGGCCGCACGGTCTGGCGCGGCACCTCCGCCGACCTGGACAGGGAGCCGGATGTCGCGCACCGTTTTCTCGGCGTCTGACGCGGAGATGGCGATGGAAGCGACGGCGATCGCACACACGGCACTCGGCGATCTGCGAGGCCTGCGCGGCGAAGGCTATGCGTCGTTCCGCGCCGTTCCCTATGCCGCGCCGCCGGTCGGCGCCTCGCGCTTCGCGCCGCCGCAGCCTGCGCCGTCGTGGACCGGCTTGCGCGACGCCACCCGCCACGGACCGATCGCGCCGCAAGGGCGTTCGCGGCTTGCGGCGGCGATGGGCGATTTCGCGCGGCCGCAGGACGAAGACTGTCTGACGCTGACGATCTCGACGCCTGCGGCCGACGACGACGCGCGGCCGGTGATGGTATTCCTCCATGGCGGCGCCTACAGCTCTGGCGCCGGATCTCTCGATTGGTACGACGGCGCTGTCCTGGCGCGCGACCAGGGGATCGTCGTGGTCGGGGTAAATTACCGGCTCGGCGCGCTCGGATGGCTCGTTCACGAGGGTGTCAGCGAGGGCAATCTCGGCTTGCAGGACCAGGTCGCGGCGCTGCGCTGGGTGCGCGACCAAATCGTCGCGTTCGGCGGCGATCCGGCGCAGGTGACGGTCGCCGGGCAATCGGCCGGGGCCGGGTCGATCGTGCGTCTGCTCACGGAACCCGACGCGAAGGCGCTGTTCCGGCGCGCGATCCTGCAAAGCGGCGGATTCAGCCGGCCGCCTGCGACGCGCGAGGTGGCCGCGAAGACCGGGGCCGAGTTCGTGCGGCTTCTCGGCGAAGATCCGCGAACCGCGCCGACCGAGCGGCTCATCGAGGCGCAGGGCGAGTTTGCGCGCGGCCGGGCTCGGTTCGCGGAGACCACGCCGCCGTTCGTTCCGGTGTCCGACGCGCCCAACCGGCCGGACGCAGCCGCCGGGCTCGACGTGATGATCGGCGTAACGCGGGAGGAGATGCACGCATTCTTCGCGGCCAACCCGGAGATGCAGGATCCGCCACCCGACGCGGTCGCGGCGAAATTCGCCGAGCTGCGGGCCGATAAGGAGCGCTACCGCGTGCGCCGGCCGGGCGGCAGCGCGATGGACCTGATCGCCGACCTGATGAGCGAGCACGTGTTCATCCGCCCCACCTTCCAGGCGGCTGGCCGGATGGCGGCGGCGGGCGCACAAGTGTTCGCCTACCGGTTCGACTGGGCGCCCCCCGGTTCACGCTTCAAGGCGGGCCACTGCATCGAGCTGCCCTTCGTGTTCGGCACGCTGGATGCGTGGCCTGGCGCGGGCATGCTGGAGGGCGGCGATCCCAGGCAGATGTCCGCCCTCTCCACGACGATGCGGCGGCTGTGGTCCGGGTTCGTGCGCGACGGGGATCCCGGCATGGGGTGGCCGCTCTACGACCCCCGCCGGCGAGCCACGATGGTGTTCGGTGACGTGGTCGGCGTGATGGGCACGTGACCGCGATCGCGACGACACGCTACGGCGCGCTCGCCGGCTTGGCGGACGGCGCGCCGGTGGTG
>DATAPS010000122.1:0-4702 GCA_036265085.1 Acetobacteraceae bacterium
CCCCTCGCTGTCATGGATCGACGCCTCCACCGGACACACCGGCTCGCACGGCGCCTCCTCGCAATGCATGCAGAGCATCGGCTGCAAGAAGCTGTCCGGCGCCTCGGCGGAGCCTTCGTAATACCGATCGATGCGCAGCCAATGCATTTCGCGCCCGAGCATCACCTGCTCGCGCCCGACCACCGGCACGTTGTTCTCCGCCTGACAGGCGACCACGCAGGCGTTGCAGCCGATGCAGGCATTGAGATCGACACTCATGCCCCACGCGACGCCGGTCGTTTGCGGTCGGTAATAGATCGAGGGCTCGTCGCCGCCGGGATCGCGCAGCACATCGGGCCGAGCGGCAAAATCTGCCAGCGTCGCGTGCCGCACCACGTTGTCGACCACCTTGCCGTCGACCTCCAGCATGTTGTGGTGATCGGTGCTGGCGACCGCGACATTCCGCCCCGTCTTGCGCAGCGTCGCCGCCGCATCGATGCCGCGCAACGGTGTGACGTCCACGCCGATGCCGTTGCCCACGCCGCCGGCCTGTGTGCGGCCCCCGCCCAGCCATGCGACGATGCAGTCCTCCGCCTGCCCCGGCACAATCCAGATCGGCGCTCGCACCTTCGCATCGCCCACCGCGAGCTCCACCTCGTCGCCATTGCCGAGCGCGAGCCGAGCGGCCGTCGCGGGCGCGAGCAGAAGCGGGTTGTCCCAGGCGATTTTCCCGAGCGGTCGCGGCAGTTCCTGAAGCCACGGATTGTTCGCATGCCGTCCGTCCCCCAGGCTCGGGTCCGGCCGGACGAGCAGGTTCAGCGGCCGTGAAGGTGGCGCAGCCGGCATCGGCGGGCTCGCGACATCCTGCAATCGCGCTGTCGAAGGCGCATTCGCGGTTCCTGGCATCACGCCGGCCGCCAGCGCGTCCTGCCACGCCGCATCGTCGAACCGCGACCGCCAGGTCTGCCGCACCATCTCGCCGGCGGAGACCGGGGAATCCTGTGTCAGCAACGACAACGCCTCCAACGCGCTGTGTCCGCCGAAGAGCGGCAGGGCCTGCGGCTGCTGAATGGTGACGGTGCCATCATGCGCGACCGCGTCACCCCATGACTCGAAGAGATGCGTGCCGGGCACGTACCAACTGACGGCGTGCGCGGTCTCGTCCGGCGCCGGCGACAACGAAAGGCTGAACTTCACCTGCGAGAGCGCCTCGCGGAATCCCTTCGCGGCATAAGCGGGATTGCCACCGAGGATCAGCAGTGTCGTCACGCGTCCCGCCTGCATGTCCGCGATCAGCGACGCCATGCTCGCGCCCTCGTCTTCGGCGCGATAGGCCGCCGGCGGCACGAGATCGAACGTCGTCCCGCGTGCGCCCAGCTTTTCGTTGATCCGGTGCACCAGCGCATGCGCCTCCGCCGGCAGCGACGGCCCGGCATGGATCAGCGCATGCGGCCCCGCGGCCCGCAGATCGGCGAGCGCTGCCAGCAACCAACTCGGCGCATCCGTCGTCGTCCCGCCCTCCAGCAACGCCGACGCCAGCGCCGTCACCGTCGCGTGCATCGCCGCCGGCCCCGCGACGAACCGGTGATCCGCCGCCCCGCCGATCAGCGTCGGCACCGGTTCGGCGGCATAGACGCGGCTCATCCGCGCCCGCACCGGATTGCGGCGCGAGGCGAAGTCCCGCGCATGTCGCAGATAACCCGGCGCCCCGTCGATCAAATCGCTGTCCAGCGCGAGGATCACATCCGCCGCCCCCACATGCGGTAGCAGATCGAGCCGGCTGCCGTAGGCGAGGGCAATCCCGTTCCCCACGCTGTCGCGCGAGACCGACTCCCACTGGTGCCATCGCGCCCCGCCATGGCGATGCAGCACGCCGTCGATCGCCGCCCCGAGCGTGGGTGAGACGACGCGTTCCGTCAGGATCCTCAGCCCCGCGCCGTCATTCGCGGCCAGCGCTTGCCGTTGCGCGAGGCACGCGCCGAGCAGCGCCTGCCATGTCGAGATATTTCCTCCTTCCATCACGCCCGCCGCACGGTCGGGGTCATAGAAATCGAGAATGAGCGCCTGGCCGAAGATGCTGGTGGCACCGAGGCTGGCGGGGTGGGCCGGGTTGCCCTCCACCTTGATCGGCCGCCCCATATCCTGCCGCACGACGATGCCGACCGCGGCACCGCCATCGATCAACGCCGTCGCATAGTGGTTGGGCAGACCGGGGACGATACCCGCCGCCTGATTGACCGCGGGCACCAGATGCGTGTCGGGCTCGCCCGGATCGTGGCAGCCGCCCAGCCCCGCCAGCGCAGCGCTCGCCGCCATCAGCCGCATCACCTGCCGCCGGCTCGCATTCTGCCGAAGCCGGCGGGCCAGCACCGGCCACTCCAGCGCCATCCGCTCCGCGTCCGCCGCCGTGCCGCGCCATTGCCCAGACCCCGTACAAGCGGGCGATGAGCTCAGCGGTGGCATATCGAGCAATCCGTCAGTGTGCGACTGGGAATTCCATATTGCCGCATCAGCACCGCCGGCTCGGGCGTGTCCTTCGTCCGCGTCCACTCGGTGTCGTAGATCGCGTCAGCCGGACGCAGCTGCGGGCCGGGGTCGCGATGACAGTCCAGGCAGAACTGCATCGTCAGGCTCTTCGCCTTTTGCGTCAGCGGCATCTCCGCCACCGCGCCGTGACAGGACGCGCAGCCCACCCCCTTGGCGATGTGGATCGAGTGATTGAAGTAGACGTAGTTTGGCAAGTCGTTGACCCGCGCCCAGGCCAGCGGGTGATCGTTGGCGAGGCTGTCGCGCACCGGTGCCAGCAGATCGGCGTCCGTCCAGATCTGCGAGTGGCACGTCATACAGGTATAGGTCGGCGGCAGGCCCGCGTTCGCGGAGACCTCCACCGAAAAATGGCAGAACCGGCAATCGATCCCGAGCCCGGCGACATGGTGTTGATGGCTGAACGGCACCGGCTGGTCGACGGTGAAACCCACGCGCCGCGCCCAGTCGGTCCGTGGCGCGATCCACCACCAACCTGCGCCGAACAGGAGCAACAGCGCCGCTGTGAGCAGCACCATGCGCCCGATCAGGGTGTCCCGGGGTTGGAATATCGCCGCCATCCGGCCACCCGCTCGCCCCCACAAAAACCTGTGCCACGCGTGAAGTCGCGGAGATGCGATCGGGTTGCAGGCGCGCGTGATCAAAGCTCGTGCTGTGGCGGAACCGCCGAGCCGTGCGGACGCTCGATTCACGACAGCGTTTCGGGGTCAGTCGCGTGCTCGTCTTCGGCGCGATCAATGTCGATTTTGTCTTCCTGGTCCCGCGCCTGCCTGGGCGTGGCGACACGATCTGGGGCGAGCGCGGCTGGATTTCGGCCGGCGGCAAGGGCGCCATTCAGGCCGTGGCGGCGGCGCGGGACGGCGCCCGTGTTAGCCTCGCCGGCGCCGTGGGGCGCGACGGCTTTGCCGACGCGGTTCTGGCCGAACTAAGCGAGGAAGGGATCGAACTCGGCGGCGTTGGGCGTAGGCCTGTGCCGACAGGCCGTTCGGCGATCTGCGTCGAGCACGACGGCCATACGGGCATCGTCACGGACCGCGGCGCCAACGCGTTCGCGCTGGCCGATCAGGTGAGCGACGACGCTCTCATGCGCGGGCGGACGCTGCTCGTGCAGATGGACACCGACCCCGTCGAAGTCGGAATGCTGATCCTGCGCGCACGACGCCTGGGGGTGCGGGTGATCCTCAATCTCTCCCCGAGCCGGCTGATCGACGCCGACGCCGTTCGAGCGGCCGATGTCCTGATCGGCAACAACGAGGAGATCGCCTGGCTTGGCGAACGTCTCGGCACCGCCAACAACGCCGCCTCGATCCACGCGGCAATCGGCATCACCACAGTCCGGATGATGGGCGTGCAGGGCGTCGAGGCGATGACCGATCGTGGATGGCTGCAAATGCCGGCGATGCCCGTCGAAATGCAGGACACGACAGCGGCCGCCGACTGCTTCGTGGGCGTAATCGCCGCGGCATTGGGTAGACGCACCCCGTTTCCCGACGCGCTTCGCCGTGCCGCCGTGGCGGCGGCTCTCTCGGCTAGGGAGGTTGGCGCGAAGTCCAGCCTCCCGCGCCGGCCCGAAATCGACGCGGCGCTATGCGACGCGCCACCGACGAGCCGTCAGGAGGAAGTTCCCGACTGACCGGGCGGCACTCGCTTGTGGATCGTGGAGCGCAGCTTTGCCTGGCTCGGGCGCAACAGGCGGTTCAGCAGGATTACGAATACAGGGTGCAGACGTCAGAGACGCTGATCGATGTCGCCGCCATTCGTCTCATGCTGAACCGGATCGCGCCATAGGGACTTTTCGCACACCCCCTGAGGTCGTGCAGAATCTGCACGCAGCGATCTTCATAGCCGCGGCCGATCTCGGTCAGGCTGACCCGCCGGGTCGTGGGGTTCAAGAGGCGCGCCCCAAGCGTGTCTTCCAGCGCTTGCACCTGGTCGCTGACGGTCGCCTTCGACAGGTTCAGGCGGCGGCCGGCAGCCGAGAAGCCGCTGCTCTCGGCAACCCGCACAAAAGCCGTGATGCTGGCTAGACGGTCCATCGGGCATCCCATTGTCTGGCATCAGCGGACGGCGTGTTCGCCGTTCACCTGATTGTCTCTCGCGGTACCACCTTCACTCTGTCCCGCAACATCAGATCTCAAGAGCGCGACGATGCTGATTGGCAACGGCCGCTCATCGCGGG
>DATAPS010000123.1:0-2792 GCA_036265085.1 Acetobacteraceae bacterium
CCCAGCAATTGCACCAGGTTGAGCCCGAACCCCACCGCATCCCCCGGCACCAGCGGCACCAGCCAGCCGAACCGACGCGGCAGCCGCTCATAGGGTTTGCGGGCCGATGGCTGGCGCGGCGTCAGGCGCACGCGTGGCGGACGGAGTGTGCCGGCCTGCACCTTCGCGGCGATCGCGGCGAAGCGCTGGGCGATGCCGCCGAGACGGGCATGGATGAGGAAAAGCAAAGCCTGCGGGATGAAACGATGCCGCGCCGCGACCGCGTCGCGCAGCGCCCGCATGATCCACGCGAACCGGCCGATCACGTCGGGTGGGTAGGGCGGAAGAAGGTAGTACCATGCGGTCATGGGAAGAACATATAATGAACGGGCGTCAGGCGCTATCCGGGAATGTACGGAGGCGGAGTGGAAGCTGATGACGAATGCGAATTGCACGCGCGGCAGGATGA
This sequence comes from Acetobacteraceae bacterium, assembly GCA_036265085.1. GTDB lineage: Bacteria > Pseudomonadota > Alphaproteobacteria > Acetobacterales > Acetobacteraceae > DATAPS01. The sequence goes on from DATAPS010000123.1 coordinate 449, forward strand.
CGGGATCGAGATTCCATCCGCGCTATTTCCTGCTGTCGGCGCCGATACTGCTCGCCAGCGACGACGCAAACGCGTGCGCCTGCTCCCTATAGTCCGGCAGGAGGTCGTTCGAGGGGATCTTTACCCCGAGATAGCGGTCGCGGTTCTCTCCCTTTGCGAGGTAGCTGAACAGCGAGAGCAGCGACCGGATCTGGCCGCCTGCGTGGACGAAATGGGAGCCGCCCACGAATTGACCGCCATGCTTGACGCCGATGTCCCTGACCGGACAACACTTAGGGTCTGCTGCGTATACGTGTAGTAGACGAACAGAACCCGGGGTTTTGTGTCGCTCACGACCGACCGATTCATATGCTCTTCCGTAACATGCCGCGGCGCGCCTAGCTCGGCCTCGTGACCGAGGTCCCGTCGGATTTGACGTGTCCCCGAGTTTTCGGATCGAGCGCGATCTCCACGCGATGCGGATGTCGCGTAGTCCCAGAAGCCGAGTTTGAATCCGAGCATCGACTTCGTGTGAATTCCTCCTCGTCTCGAAGCCGCGCTTGCGAAATGCGGCCGACATCGCGTCGACGACACTGAACGTCTGCTGCCTGTAGGTATAGTAGACGAACAGAACCCGCGGTTTTGCGTCGCCCATGGCCACTCCTATCAGGCTTACCCCTGCCACTCAGAACTGTCTTATGGGTGCCGCGATCGGGGCGCGGCGAGCCTGAGATAGAAGGCAACCTGCGCCTTCGCGACTGCTCCGAACAGTTCGCGCCTAATCATTGCACGTTCTCCTGACTGTCTCGTTCACCCACCGCGCAGCACACAGCGGAAGCCGATGTGGCTGGTGGTCGTGTCGATCGCTTGCGGGTAGCGCGCCGCCGGGCGGTAGCGCTGGCAGTAATTGGGGGCGCAGAGATACGAGCCCCCCTTGATGACCTTGCGCGAGATGCGAGGTCCGGGCTGCGCCGGATCGTAGCTCAGCGCCTTCGGGGCCCCGCGCGGGTTGTGCGGGGCGCAGCACGGACGTTTCGGGTCGTGCAGATGGGCGGCAGCGTACCAGTCCTTGGTCCACTGCCAGACATTCCCCGCCATGTCGAACAGCCCGTAGCCGTTCGGCGGGAACGAGCCGACCGGCGCGCGCCCGGGAAAGCCGTCGGATGCATGGTTCTGCCAGGGGAATTCGCCCTGCCACGTGTTGGCCATCCACCGGCCGCCGGGCATGAACTCATCGCCCCAGCAATAGGGGGCGCCGTCCAGGCCGCCGCGCGCGGCGAACTCCCACTCAGCTTCGGTCGGCAGATCCTTTCCGGCCCAGGCCGCGTACGCGGCGGCGTCCTCGAAGGCGATATGCACCACCGGTTCGCGCTCACGCCCTTCGATCGTGCTGTGCGGACCCTCGGGACGGCGCCAGTCGGCGCCGGGGACATATTCCCACCAGTCGCGCAGATCGCGCGGCCGCAAGGGCCGGCCGGGAACGCGAAACACCGCGCTCCCAGGCTTCAGCAGATCAGCTTGGGCGCCGGGATAGAGGGCCGGGTCGATTGGGCGCTCGGCGAAGGTGACGTAGCCGGTCGCGGCGACGAACGCGGCGAAGTCGGAGTTGGTGACGGCGTAACGATCGATCCAGAAGGAATCGACGGTAACCAGATGCGCCGGCCGTTCTTCAGGGTAGTGCGCGTCGGATCCCATCCGGAACGTGCCCCCGGGGAGGGAAGCCATGCCGACGGTCGCGAAACCGGACTCGCCTTCGGCGGTCGGCGCATTTGCGGCGGCGCGCTTCTGGGCGTCGAGTTTCTGGGCGTCGAGATCTCGCGATTCACGCTCCGTGCTCGGCACGACTCGACTCCGCTGCAAGCGTAGGCAGTTTCCTTCTGCCGAGGTTTCGACGCTATGCAGTTCCGGTCGCGGAAGGCAGCACGTCCCAGGCGCGAGCATGGGACAAAGCTGACTACTTGAGTCTCCTCACTTTGTTTCCGCGATTTCCGGCGTTTTCCAAGCGGCCGATTGCCGCCTCTGCGAGCCGCCTCTGATCGGTTTTCCTGGTGTAGAGATCGATCATCGCGAGCGTCTGATGCCCGGTGATCGCGCCGATCTCCTTCGTGCTGCAGCCGGCTTCGGCGAGCCGGACGGCTGCCAGTTTCCGCAGCCCGTGCACGTTCAGGCCGCCGGGCATCCCGGCACGCTGCAGCGCGTTCGCGATCGCGTGCGACAGCGCCGTCGGTTCCCATGGGTGGCCGCTCTCATTCGTCAGAACAGGGCGACTGTCGAGGCTGGCCACGTCGTCGCCGCGCCACGCGTCGAGCTCGGCGCGGAGATCGCGATGGCACGGCACGACGAGATCCTCGCCGGTCTTCTGCTG
>DATAPS010000124.1:0-4245 GCA_036265085.1 Acetobacteraceae bacterium
CGTCGAGCTCCCGATTGGGCCTGATCACGGGCTGCCCGAGCCGCCGCCCGGCATATGGCCACCGCCCACCGTCTCGCATCCCATCCAGCCAGCACCTCCTGGCACGCCGCCCGGCACCATCTGGCCATCGCCCGGTGTCCCGTCGCACCCGATCGCGCCACCGTCTCCCGGCACACCGTCGCACCCGATTGCGACACCGCCTGGGAAGTTCTGGGTCGTTGCTGGCATCCCCGGCGTCGGCTGGCGGTATATCTGCGTCGATCCGAGCCTGAAGCCGGATCAAGGCCTGCCTCCGGCACCCGCGCCGAAGGGGTGAGGACATCCCCACCTGCGTCGCTGCTGCGGGCATAGGTGGGCAGGGGCGCGCGTCATCGCCCGGCGCGCGCCCCGACGACCCCTATAGGGGTTCGAGACCTTTTCGCGTTGCGGTTGTAGATCGCGTCCCAGACAATCTTTTATGAAACCAAAATCGCGAGTTTCCAGCCCCGCGCCCGAACCTGAGTGGCCCGCCGATCAGGTGGAGCGCCGCCCGCTCGCGGCATTGATCCCTTACGCGCGCAACGCGCGGATGCATTCCGAGGCACAGATCACGCAGCTTGCCGCGAGCATTCGCGAGTGGGGCTGGACCGTGCCGGTGCTCGTCGACGAAGACGGCACGCTCATTGCCGGCCACGGCCGCGTCCTTGCCGGCCAGAAGCTCGGGCTCGAAACCGTGCCGGTGACGGTCGCGCGCGGCTGGTCCGAAGCGAAGGTGAAAGCCTACCGGATTGCCGACAACAAGCTGGCGCTGAATGCCGATTGGGATCCCACATTGCTGGCGCTGGAGATGGCCGAGCTCCGTGACATCGGGATCGCGGTCGACCTGACCGGCTTCTCGCTCGTCGAGATTGATTCGATGCTCGCGCCCGACAGCGATCCGCGCCGCGAATGGCAGGGGATGCCGGATTACGAGCAGGACGCCGCGAAGGCGTTCCGGTCGATCACCGTGCACTTCGACGATGCCGAGGCGGTCGCGGACTTCGCGCGCTTGCTCGGCGTGAGCTTCACCGACAAGACGAAGTCGATCTGGCACCCGCCGCATGCGCCGGAGCCCACGCTCGGTATGGCCTACGTCGCCGAGGCCCCGGCCGCCGCCGAATGAACCCGCAATTCCCGATCTACATCCCCTCGAAGGGGCGATCGGATAGCCGCCTCACCGCGAAGTTTCTCGACGCCGCAGGCGTGCCCTATCGGGTCATCGTCGAGCGCCAGGAGTTCGACGCCTATGCGAAGGTGATCGATCCGGCGCGGCTCCTGGTGCTCGATCCCGCCTATCAGGCCCACTACGAGACCTGCGACGACCTGGGAGCGACCAAGAGCCGCGGCCCTGGGCCAGCCCGCAACTTCGCGTGGGACCATGCCATCTCGACCGGTGCCGCGTGGCATTGGGTGATGGACGACAACATCCGCACCTTCTACCGGCTGCACCAGAACCGGAAGATCCGCTGCGGCGATGGCACCTTTCTGCGCTGCATGGAAGACTTCTCGCTGCGCTATACGAACGTCGCGATGGCCGGTCCCAATTATGCGTTCTTCGCGCCCACCCGCTTCAAATTTCCGCCGTTTCTCACGAATACCCGAATCTACTCGTGCAACCTGATCCGCAACGACGCGCCGTTCCGCTGGCGCGCCCGCTACAACGAGGATACCGACCTGTCGCTGCGGATGCTCAAAGCGGGCTGGTGCACCATCCAGTTCTACGTCTTCCTGCAAGCGAAGGCGCACACGCAGCAGATGAAGGGCGGCAATACGGCGGAGTTCTACGCGCGCGAAGGTACCGTGCCGAAGTCGAACATGCTGCACCGCCTGCATCCCGACGTTTGCCGCACGACCTGGCGCTACGGCCGCTACCATCACTACGTCGACTACACGCCATTCGAGCGCAACCGCCTCGCCCGCCGCCCCGACCTCGAGGTGCCCGAAGGCGTCGACGAATACGGCTTGCAGCTCGTCGGCACCCCGAAGCGGAGGAAGGCGGCATGACGACGAAGTCCGGGGCGGGGCGGCGGCCGAAGCCCACGGCGCTGCACACGCTGCACGGCACCATGCGCTCGCGGCATCGCAAGGAGCGCGCCTACGAGCCGCGGCCGGTCGGCGATCTCACCGACGCGCCGGACTGGTTCAACGAGAGCCAGCGCGAGGGCTGGAACTACGTCATGCGCCACGCGCCGCCGGGGATGCTGAAGTGTCTCGACCGCGGCTTGATGGTGCTCTGGGTCGAAGCGGAGGACCGCCACCGCATCGCGACGATGACGCAGGACGCTTTGAACGCGAAGAGCGGCAACAAGCTGCCCTATCTCGTGAAGTCGCCGCTCGGCATGATCGCGTCGCCCTACATCGACATCATCGACCGCGCCGCGAAGATCATGTTCCGCTGTGCCGACAGCCTTGGGTTCTCTCCCGTCGCCCGGCCGCGGATCAAGATGGACGCGCCGCAGGGCGAGAACGACGCGCCGCAGAGCCCCTGGGCGCAGCTGCAAGTCATCGACGGTGGCAAGGCGGGCTAAGCGGTCTCTCCCTGCCGAGTCCGATGATGTCCGCGGGTTCGTCGCGGACGCGAAAGCCTATGCCGCCGCGACCGCCGCCGATCCCGCCCTCGCCTCGATGCATGCGCGCCTCGCCTGTGAGCGGTTCATCCGGGATCTGAGTGACGCGGAGCGGCCGGGGAGCCGCTGGGTCTTCGATGCGACCGCAGCGTCGAAGGCGATGCTGTTCGCGGCACAGATGCCGAACATCAAGGGGCCGCTCGCGGGCAAGGGCCTGCGGCTGATGAACTGGCAGAAGTTCGCCTATGCCAACATCTTCGGCTTCAAGGAACGCGAGACCGGCGCGCGTCGCTTCCGCCAGGGCGTGATCTTCGTCCCCAAGGGCAACGGTAAGACGACGATCTCCGCGCCGCTCGCGATGTATATGACCTTCGGCGAGCAGGAAGGCGGGGCGGAGGGTTACGCCGCCGCGGTGACGCGCGATCAGGCGCGCATTCTGTTCGAGACCGCACAGAACATGGTCCGGCGTTCGCCTGATATGCAGCGCGAATGGCGCGTCGGCGTGTTCTCGAACTCGATCTACCAGGAGCACAGCGCGTCACGCTTCGTGCCGATCTCGTCCGACGCCAAGGCGCTCGACGGCCTCAACGTCCAGGTGGGCGTGTGCGACGAAATCGGGTCGCACCGCACCAGCGAAGTCTATGACGCGCTCATCACGGCCACCGGCAAGCGCCAACAGCCGTTTATCCTGTCGATCTCCACGGCCACCGCGAATACCGCGGGGATCGGGCGGCGGCTCTGGGATTACGGCTTGCGCGTGCTGACCGGAAACCAAGAGGACGATCGGCTTTTCACGATCATCTACAGCGTCGACGACACCGACGACCCGTGGGACGAGCGGACCTGGATCAAGGCCAATCCCGGCTGGGGCATATCCGTCCAACCGGACGCGATTCGCGCGATCATGCGGCAGGCGAGGAACAACCCAGCGCAAGAGTCCTCTGCACGCACGCGGCACCTGAATATCTGGATCGGTGCCGACGAAGCGCTGTTTTCAACGCGGGCCTGGAACCTCTGCGGCGATCGGAATCTCGCTCTCGATGAATTCGAGGGGCGCGAGTGTCATTTGGCGCTCGATTTGGCGTCGAAATCCGATCTTGCGGCGGTAGTGGCCGTCTTTCCCGAGACCCGCGACGAAATGACGCACTACACCGTGTTTTCGCGCTGCTACCTCAATGAGGCGGCGCTGATGGAAGCGCGGAATCCGTCCTACCCCGGCTGGGCGGCGGCCAACGAGCTGGTGATCACGCCGGGCAACGAAACCGACTTCGGGCAGATCGAGGACGACGTGCTCGACCTCTGTCGGCGCTTCAACGTGCTGTCCCTCGCGTATGACCCGTGGGGCTCGACGCAGCTCGCGCAGCGCATGCAAGCCCGCAACGTGCCCGTCGTCGAGTTCCGCTCGAACACGCAGAACTTCTCCGAGCCGACAAAGGAACTGGAGGCCGCGATCCGCTCGACGCGGATTCATCACGACGGCAACGGCCCGCTCGCGTGGTGCATCGGCAACGTGGTCGGGCACTATGACGCGCGAGGGAACGTCTACCCGCGCAAGCAGCGGCCGGAGAACAAGATCGACGCCGCGGTCGCGCTTATCATGGCGATCGCCCGCTGCATGACCGCGTCGCCGCAAAGCGTCTACGAAACACGCGGCTTGCTG
>DATAPS010000125.1:0-8813 GCA_036265085.1 Acetobacteraceae bacterium
CCAGATCCGTAGTCTAGTGCTCGATCCAGTTGAGCTACGAGCGCCTCCAGGGACCGCGGATGTAGCGGGTCCGGCCCCTCGCCGCAACCCCGCGGTCAGCCGGCAAGCTTGTCGAGTTCGCGCAGCACCGCTTCGCCCATGACGTGCGTGCCCACCTTGGCGCAGCCCGGTGCCATCACGTCCGCCGTGCGCAAGCCGCTCGCCAGCACCCCTTCGCATGCGCGTTCGATCATGCGCGCGTCCTCCTCCATGTCGAAGGAGTGGCGCAGCAGCATCGCGAAGCTCAGCACCTGCGCCAGCGGATTGGCGACGCCCTTGCCCGCGATGTCCGGCGCGCTGCCGTGGATCGGCTCGTACAGTGCGTGGCGCCGCCCCGAGGCATCGGGCGCGCCGATCGTCGCTGACGGCAGCATCCCGAGGCTGCCGGTCAGCATGGACGCAAGATCGGAGAGCAGGTCGCCGAACAGATTCGTGGTCACGATCACGTCGAACTGACGCGGATTGCGCACCAGCTGCATCGCGCAGTTGTCGGCGTACATGTGCGACAGCTCGACATCGGCGAATTCGCGTTCGCGCAGCGCCGTGACGGTTTCGCGCCACAGCAGCCCGCTTTCCATCACGTTCGCCTTCTCGACGCTGCAAACGCGCTTCTTCCGCTTACGCGCGAGCTCGAAGGCGACGCGGCTGACGCGCTCGATCTCGCGCGTCGTGTAGACCTCGGTGTTGATGCCGCGCTTCTGTCCGTCCGGCAGCGTCTCTACCCCGCGCGGTTCGCCGAAATAGATTCCCCCCGTGCTCTCGCGCACGATCATGACGTCGAGGCCTTTCACGACCTCGGGCTTCAGCGTGCTCGCGTTCACCAGTGCGTCGAGTACGATCGCCGGACGCAGATTCGCGAACAGGCCCAAATCGCTGCGCAACCGCAGGATCGCGAGTTCCGGACGATTGTCGAAGCCGAGCTCGTCCCATTGGGGGCCGCCGACCGCGCCGAAGAGCACCGCATCCGCTTCCTTTGCGCGCGCCAGGACCTGATCCGTGATCGGCACGCCCCGTGCTTCGATGGAGGCTCCGCCGACGAGATCCTCGCCCAATTCGAATGACACGTGCCGGCGCCGCCCCATCCAGTCGACGACGCGCCGCACTTCGTGCATCACCTCCGGCCCGATGCCGTCGCCTGGCAGCAGCAGCAGTTTCTTGTTCGCGGGCATTACGAGATGGCGACCGCAGGTATCCAGTCCCGCTCTCGCTGCTGCCGCGCCTCGTGCGCCGAAATGCTCGCCTCGTGCTGCAGCGTCTGGCCGATATCGTCGAGGCCGTTGAGCAGCAGATGACGCCGGAACGGGTCGATCTCGAACGCGATCTCCCCGCCGTTCGGGCGCACCACGACCTGCCGCTCGAGATCGACGGTGAGCCGCGCGTTGCCGCCCATCTTCGCGTCTTCCATGAGCTGGTCGCAGACCGCACGCGGCAATGCAATCGGCAGGATGCCGTTTTTGAAGCAGTTGTTGTGGAAGATGTCGGCGAAATCCGGTGCGACGACGCAGCGGATGCCGAAGTCGAGCAGCGCCCAGGGCGCGTGCTCGCGCGACGAGCCGCAGCCGAAATTCTCGTGCGCGATCAGGATTTCCGCCCGGCGGTAAGGCTCCTGATTGAGCACGAACTCGGGCCGCTCGTTTCCCTCGGGATCGTAGCGCAGCGTGTCGAACAGATGCTTGCCGAAACCGGTTCGCGCGATCGATTTGAGATGGCGCGCCGGGATGATCTTGTCGGTATCGACATTCGCGAGCGGGAGTGGCGCCGCAATCGCGGTCAATGTGGTGAACTTGTCCATCACGCGAGTTCGCGCACATCGGTGAGATGGCCCGTGACCGCCGCCGCAGCTGCCATCGCGGGGGAGACGAGATGCGTGCGCCCGCCCGGCCCCTGCCGCCCCTCGAAGTTGCGGTTCGACGTGCTGGCGCAGCGTTGGCCGCGGATGAGCTTGTCCGGGTTCATGCCGAGGCACATCGAGCACCCGGCCTCGCGCCACTCGAAGCCGGCGTCGAGCAGGATGCGGTCGAGCCCTTCCTCTTCCGCTTGCTGCTTCACCAGACCGGAGCCGGGCACCACGAGCGCCCGCACGCCGTCGGCGACGCGACGGCCAGCCGCAACACGCGCCGCCTCGCGGATGTCCTCGATACGCCCATTCGTGCAGCTGCCGATGAACACGACATCGACCTTCACGCCGTCGAGCTTCTGGCCCGGCGCGAGCGCCATGTAGTCGAGCATCCGCTGCAGCTGGGCGCGCTTGGCCCCGTCCGTTTCCGACGCCGGATCGGGCACGACCCCGGTGATCGGCACAACCGCTTCAGGGTTCGTACCCCACGTCACCATCGGCGCGATCGTCGCGGCATCGATCTCGACGACTTTGTCGTATTGCGCGCCGGGATCGCTCCCGAGCGTCCGCCAGTATTCGATCGCGCGATCGAGCGCCTCGCCCCGTGGAGCGTGCGGCCGGCCGCGCACATAGGCGTACGTCGTGTCGTCAGGCGCGATCATGCCAGCGCGCGCGCCCGCCTCGATCGACATGTTGCACACGGTCATGCGCCCGGCCATGCCGAGCGCGCGAATCGCCTCGCCGCCATACTCGATGACGTGTCCGGTCCCGCCGGCCGTGCCGATGCGGCCGATGATCGCCAGCACGATATCTTTGGCAGTGCAGCCTGCGGGAAGCTTGCCGTCGACGCGCACCAGCATGTTCTTCGCGGGCTTCTGCAGCAGGGTCTGCGTGGCGAGCACATGCTCCACCTCCGACGTGCCGATGCCGAACGCGAGCGCGCCCATCGCGCCGTGGGTGGAGGTGTGACTGTCCCCGCATACGATCGTCATGCCGGGCAGGCTGATGCCGAGCTCGGGGCCGATGATGTGGACGATGCCCTGCCTGTTATCGAGCAGCGGAATGTATGGGACCCCGAACTCGACGACGTTCTTCTCCAGCGCGTCGACCTGGATGCGGCTTTCCTCTTCCGTGATACCGGCGCGGCGATCTGTCGTCGGGACGTTGTGGTCGACCACGGCGACCGTCGCGTCAGGCCGCCGCACGCGGCGCCCGGCCATGCGCAGGCCCTCGAAGGCCTGCGGGCTCGTGACTTCGTGCACCAGATGGCGGTCGATGTAGAGAACGCAGGTGCCGTCCGGAAGCCGCTCGACGACATGCGCGTCCCACACCTTGTCGAACAATGTGCGTGGCTTCGTCTCGGTCATTCTTCTCGGTCCCTCTCGTGCTCCCACCGCGCCGGCGGGAACGTTACTCCGCGGCTGCGGCCGGTGACTCCGCGGTGACGGTCTCGCGCGTCGAGCGCTCCGCGATGCGCGCCGACTTGCCGCTGCGGCCACGCAGATAATAGAGCTTCGCGCGCCGGACATCGCCGCGGCGCACGACCGCGATCTCCGCGATCGTCGGCGAGTAGAGCGGGAACACGCGCTCCACGCCCTCGCCGTAGCTGATCTTGCGCACGGTGAAGTTGCTGTTGATGCCGCGGTTCGAGCGGGCGATGCACACGCCTTCGAAGTTCTGCAGGCGGGTGCGCTCGCCTTCGACGACCCTCACCGCAACGCGCAGCGTGTCACCGGCGCGGAAGCCGGGCACCGAGCGGGCGGCGGAGAGCCGCGCGATCTGCTCGGCGTCGATCTGCTGGATGATGTTCATCGAACTGTCCTTTTCGCTGATTGGTCTAAGACCGGCCGGGTGCCGAGGCAACCGCGGCGGCCTGCATGAGAGGCGTCGCAGGTGCGCGGGCCGCCCAGAGATCGGGCCGCCGCTCGCGGGTGATCCGTTCCGCCTGGGCGCGACGCCAGCGCGCGACCTCCGCGTGATGGCCGGAGAGCAGGACGTCCGGCACGCGCCGGCCTTGCCACTCGGCGGGGCGGGTGTAGTGGGGGTATTCGAGGAGGCCTTCGGAGAAGCTCTCCTCGGCGGCGCTCGTCTCGGCGCCCATGACGCCGGGCAGGAGGCGCACGCAAGCGTCGAGCAGGACGATCGCCGCGGGTTCGCCGCCGGAGAGGACGTAGTCGCCGACGCTGATCTCGCGGAGGTTGCGCGCCTCGATCACCCGCTCGTCGACGGCTTCGTAGCGGCCGCAGAGGAGGATCACGCCGGGGCCGGCGGCGAGCTCGCGGACGATCCGCTGTGTGAGTTGTTCGCCACGCGGTGTGAGATAGATCGCCGGCCGCTCGTCGGCGATCTCTGCGAGTGCCGCGTCGACGATGTCGGGCCGCATCACCATCCCTGCGCCGCCGCCGAACGGGGTGTCGTCAACGGTGCGATGACGGTCGGCGGCATGTGCCCGGATGTCATGTCCGTCGAGCGTCCAGGCGCTGCCGAGCGCGCGACCGGCGAGGGACTGGCCGAGCGGGCCGGGGAACATCGCGGGGAAGAGCGTGAGGACGGAGGCACGCCAAGTCATTGGCGGGCGTCTCCATCTCGGTCGCGGCCGGGCGTGACGCGGCCATCCACGTGGTTCTGCTCCCCGAGCGTCCGCTCCTTGGACGACGGCGTGGATGGCTTGGTCGAGCCCGGCCACGACCTATGCGAACCAAGCGGGACGTCCACTTCGTCCGGCACAACCACCGTCAGCCGCCCCGCCGCAACATCCACGTCTGGCACGACGGTCCTCGTGAACGGCAGGACAAACGTCCCGATCTCCAGACTTGCGCCCGCACCGTAGTCGTGCACCGCGATCACCCGCCCGAGCGACTCACCCGACGATGACACCGCCTCGAGCCCCATCAGGTCGGCGAGGTAGAACTCGTCCTCGTCCGCCGCCGGCAGCTGCGCGCGATCCACATAAAGGCGCATGTTGGTCAGCTTTGCCACCGCATCCCGGTCCGTGACCTTCCGCCGCAATCCCCCTTCGAGCGTGAAGATCTCAGCAATGCCGTCTCCGGCCGTCCAGCGCAGCGCGAAGGTGCGCCCGCGGTCGTCGTAAAGCGGGTAGAACGCCGCCAGCGCGGCCGGATCGGCCGTGTAGCTCTGCACGTGCACGAGCCCGCGCACGCCATGCGGCCGGCCGATCACGTCCATCAGGATGCGCCGATCCGCCAAGCTCAGCTCTCCGCGGCGGCCTTCGCCCGTTCCTGCGCCTTCTTCTTCGGCGCGGACTGCACGGGCTGCTCGTTCCAGCTCGGCATCGGCGTCAGGCCGACCTGACCGAGGAATCGCGCAACGCGCTCGGTGCTGACCGCACCCTGGCTTAGCCAGTGCGTCACCCGCTCGTTTTCCAGGCGCAGCCGGTCAGCGTGGTCGGCCGGCAGCATCGGATTATAGCTGCCCACCTTTTCGATGAAGCGCCCGTCACGTGGGCTGCGGCTGTCGGCCACCACGATGTGGTAGTACGGCCGCTTCTTGGCGCCAGCGCGCGCGAGGCGAATTTTCAGACCCATCGGTTCAGTTCTCTCCGTTGTGTATGTGTATTGATCAGAACGGCCGCCGCCCGGGATGCCGCCCCATCTGCGGTGCGGCGCCCTTCGGCATCAACGCGCCCAGGCCGTGGCGCATCAGCCCCTTCTGCCCGAGCTTGTTCATCCGCTTCATCATTCCGGACATGTCGTCGAACTGCTTCAGCAGCTTGTTCACGTCCTGAACCGTCGTGCCCGAACCCGCCGCGATCCGTTTCTTGCGGCTCGCCTTGATGATGTCTGGCGTGCGACGCTCCTTCTTCGTCATCGACGCAATGATTGCCGCCTGACGCTTGAGCATCGTCTTGTCGAGATCGCTCCGCCCGGCCGCCTCGAGCTGCGCCTGGATCTTCCCGGCCCCAGGTAGCATCCCCAGGATCGAGGACAGCGACCCCATCTTGTTGATCTGCTTCAGTTGCTGCGCGTAGTCCTCGAGGTCGAACGACCCGCGCGCCATCTTGCGCGCGAACTTCTCGGCCTCTTCCTGATCGATCGTCTCGGCGGCCTTTTCGACCAGCCCGACGACGTCGCCCATGCCGAGAATGCGGCCCGCGACGCGCTCCGGGTGGAAGTCTTCAAGCGCATCGAGCTTCTCGCCCGAACCGGTTAGCTTGATCGGAGCACCGGTGATCGCGCGCATCGACAGAGCGGCACCGCCGCGGGCGTCGCTGTCCATGCGCGTCATGACGATGCCGGTGACGCCGACCGCCTCGTTGAACGCTTTCGCAGTGTTCACCGCGTCCTGCCCGGTCAGCGCATCCACGACCAGAAGCGTCTCGGCTGGGTCGGTTGCGGCGCGGATCTGCCGCACTTCATCCATCAGCTCCGCGTCGATCGAGAGCCGGCCGGCGGTGTCGAGGATGACGACGTCGAACACCTCACGCCGCGCGGCGTCCATCGCCCGGCGCGCGATCTCGATCGGCGTCTGGCCGGGCACGATCGGCAGGCTCGCGACCCCCGCCCGTTCCGCCAGCTGCTGCAGCTGGAGCTGGGCGGCCGGGCGCTGCGTATCGAGGCTCGCCAGCAGAACCTTGCGCCGCGCCCGCTGCTGCAAGCGCAACGCAAGCTTGCCGGAGGTCGTAGTCTTGCCCGAGCCCTGCAGGCCGACCATCAGGATGGGGATCGGCGCCGGGGCGTTCAGGTTGATCGGCACGGCGCCGGCGCCGCCCAACTGCTCGATCATCACGTCGTTGACGATCTTGACGACCTGCTGCGCGGGCGAGACGCTGTCGAGCACCTCCTGCCCAACGGCGCGCTCGCGGACTCTGGCGATGAAGTCCTTCACCACCGGCAGGGCCACGTCGGAATCGAGCAGCGCGAGACGGACCTCGCGCAACGCCTCGTTCACATCGGCTTCGCTGAGCGCGCCACGGCGGCGAAGGCCGTCGAAAACGCCCGAAAGCTTGCCTGAGAGATTCTCGAACACGACGGCGGGTCTACTCGCTGCGGGGTTGCGTCAGCCGGAAACGCGCCGCTGCGCGAGCCTTCGCGAAGCGGCGGGAACGTAGGCGCGCCATATCCTCCGCCCGCGCCGCGGAGTCAAGGATGACGCCGGCCCGGCTACCTATCCGCCACGGATCGCGCCGTCACGCGTCGCGAGCAGGCCTGCGAGGACGTCGACAAGCTTCTCGTTGTCGACCGGCTTGCGCATGAAACTGGCGAGGTCGTCGTTGGCGAGAAGCTCCGGCTGCCGCGCGCTGATGAAGCCGCTCATGAAGATCAGCGGAACCCGCGGATCACGCTGGCGCGCATGCCGGGCGAGCGCGAAGCCATCGGTGTCGGGCAACACGACATCGGTGATCAGCGCGTCGATACCGCCGTTCAGCGCAGCCGTCGCAGAAGCGGCATCCTCGCTTTCCACGGTGACGAAGCCGACGTTGCCGAGCGCACGCGCGATGCTCCCACGGACGATATCGTTGTCGTCGACGATCAGGACCCGTCCGCCGGGGGCTCTCCCCTTCAGCCCGCGCGGGGGCGCGTCCGCTGGGGTCATTGCCGGCGCACGGAGCGGAAAACGCAGCGTGACGCGGGTTCCCTGACCGCCCAGCGTGCGGATCGACAGCGTGCCGGCAGAGTCGCGCGCGAAGTTCGAAACGATCGACAGGCCGAAACCACCGTGTGGCGTGTCAACCGCTATGCGGCCCGCCTCGACCGCTGACACCTGCTCAGCGCTCATCCCGGTGCCTCCGTCCTCCACCTCGAGGACCGCGAGCAATCCGGCGTCATTGTTCGCACCTTCGGCGAATTCCGTGCGCGTGCGCAATGTGATCGCCGCGCCCGGGGGCGATGCGTCCCGTGCATTGCGGACGAGCTCGCGAGTGCAATCGACGAGGTGTTCGGGATCGAGCTCCACCGGAAGCGGGCGTGACGCGAGCCGCGGGACCAACGGGTTCCGCTCGCCCGTGTCAGCCTGGAGCTGCGGCAGACCCTCCCTCAGGATCTGGTTGAGATCCGCAGGGCGCGGCGCCAGCGGCAGGTTCTTCGTGAACGCGAGGAGCCGCTTACCAATGTCGAGGGCCTCCCGAGCGTTTGCCGCGACGGCCGCCGTCGCTTCACGCACAGCGGCGTGATCGGACACATCGTCCACGGCATCTGCGCTCGCCACGATCGCACCGAGCACGTTGTTGAGGTCGTGGACGACACTCGACGAGATCCGGCGGACGGCCGCCTCGTAGGCCTTCGACCCGCGGATGCGGTCGGCCTCTCGTAACGCATCGCGCCTGCGCAGCGACTTGGCCAGCAGCACGCGGGCGCGCGTGCCATGCCGGATAAGGGGCCATGCGGAGATCGCCACCGCGATTTGAGCGAAGGCCATCGTCGCAGCAACGGACAAGCCAATTTCGACAGCGCCGGCCGTCAGCGGCCAGCTCGAGGCCGAAGCTCCGGACGAGAATGGGAGCAGAGCAACGACGAACCCAGCTCCTGCGACCGGTGCCGCCGCCAGCAGCACGATCGTTCGCAGAACGACGAGCCGAAAACGCCGCCGAAACTTCCATCGTCCGCCAGTCCAGTGGACCAGCCGTTCCGCTAACGCCGCACGTTCCTTACGCTCAACAACCCGGCTCGTCTCGACCATTTAACCTTCGCGCGCCTCGCCGCTGGCTTACACTCATACTTTTCGCGACTTGCCAACATGTCGGCGCCCCCGCGGCGGTTTTTAGCCATGCGCGACGCGCTCGCCTCCCCTGAGTCGAGCATCTCCTGGCATCGGTTAGCGCGGCGTGAGCACCATGATCATCTGACGGTTTTCCATGCGAGGCATCTGCTCGACCTTCGTCTGCATATCCATGTCGGCGCGAATACGCTCGAGCACTTTTATCCCGATGTCCTGATGGGCCATTTCGCGGCCGCGGAAGCGCAGGGTGACCTTGACCTTG
>DATAPS010000126.1:0-4333 GCA_036265085.1 Acetobacteraceae bacterium
TTGCCGCCGCAGCAAGGGCAGGCGGTCGGTGCGGGGATCACAACACGCTCGCGCGGCAGATGCGCCGGGAGTGGGCCACGGACGGGCTTGGCGCGGCTGAACTGACGAACCGTGGTCGTCCCCGGCGCCGTGCTCGCGGCCGCCGCCTCGGCCTCGCCAGTGGCTGTCTCGAGTTCCTCCAGCTGCATCTCCAACTGATCGAGCAGCTTGCGGCCACGCTCGGCGGATGCGCCGAAGCGATCGTGCTTCAGCTTGGCGATCATCAGCTTCAGATGCGCCACCATCGCCTCGGCGCCGGCGGCACGGACCTCGCTCTCGCGGCGCGCAGCACGTTCGGCGAGCAACGCTGCCTTCAGCGCGTCGATGTCGTCAGGAAGCGTGTCGGGCGCGATGCTCACGAAGGCAATCGAATCACGATCGCCCGTTGTCACGCACGCGGAATTTCACCGGCCGATCGTCAGCCTCGGCGCTATCCCGCCAGCTCGGGTCGCCAGGTTCGTTGCGGATGTCGCCAGTCGATTCCTTCCAGCATGTAGCCGAGCTGAGCTGCGGCGATGGCAACGACACCGTCGGCCGGCGACGGCCAGATGAATCGGCCGCGTTCGAGCCGCTTGGCGTAAAGCGACATGCCGAGGCCGTCATGCCAAAGGATCTTCAAAAGATCGCCTCTGCGGCCGCGGAAGACGTAGACATCGCCAGCGTGCGGATCGCGGCTCAGTGCCTGCTGCACCTGCAACGCCAAACCGTTCATGCCGCGCCGCACGGTCGTCCCCGCCGCAAGCCAGACACACACACGCCGGCAGGCGGCAGCATCAGCCGCGCACAACCGACATGACACGGCGAAGCGCCGCCACACTCACGCCCTCGTCGACACTCACGCGAACGCCGCTGCTCAACTCGATTTCTATCACGCCGGCTCGTCGTGGCTTCGGCCTCGATCCCGGTGATGCCGTCGCCGCGCCGGCAAAGCCATCTTCCGGTGTCGCCGCGATGCGGACCGGAAAGAGGTGCATCGAAGAGCGGCTCGTCCTGCCGACACCGGCAACACGACGCCAACGATAGACGAGGCTGGGGCAGATCCCATGCCGTGCCGCCACGTCATGAACACGAGCGCCCGACTCACTTGCCTCCGCAACGACCATCATCCGGAACGCCGCACCATGCGACCGGCGTCGCTCACCCACAATCTCGATCCGTGCAGCTGCCTCGCCATTCGGGGCTGCCGTTGTGGCACCCTCATGCTTGCTTCGATCCATGCCGGGCAGGAGATCGACATCCCGCTACCCAAGCAAGCCGGTCGTCGCCGTCGGGATACGATTGCTCGAACAACGACCTCAAAGAGCAATCGCGAGCGGTTGGATCGAGGTATGGACGGTCCAAACGCGAGCGCCCTTTCAAGGCGGTAACACGGGTTCGAATCCCGTGCGGGACGCCACTGGTCTCAGTGGCTTTGCGCAGATTTTCGGAGGAGCGCCGGCTCCATACGGCAAATTTACGGCATGAGTGCTACCGGAGGGAGCAGGACGGGCAGCGTCATGTGGCGCAGTGCTGCGCGTAGGGAGATGACGAGCTCAGCGCAAACACTCCCTCGCCAGCTCGCCACCCCACCGTGCCCAGAGCACGTCCCCTGATGATGGCGCAATATGAGTGCGTCCCGTCGCGGCAATCAGCCGTGATCGCGCCGTAGCTCGCGTCCTCTTTCCGGGTCGGGCCGCGAACGAGCGACCCGTCAGACGAACGGTAATAGCGATGGCTCGACGGGTCCGGAGTGGCTGTTTGGCTCTGCGGTGCCACCGCGATCTGGTCACCGACCTGCCGGTCGTCGAGCGCGGCCAAGTGTATCCGATGCGAGGCGCGGGGCTCGGAACCCGACTCACGCCAGATCTGGCGAAGCGTCCGACTACACCGCGCGACGCAGCGACCTTTCCGGCGCTTGAGGGACCGGCCGCTCGGTCCTTCCCACGCCGATGACATCGACGCAGTTCGGCGTCACACCGTCGGCGGCGACAGGGGGATAGACTTGCTGCGGCATCTCGCGTGAAGGCAGGCTGCGTCCCACGTGGCGGGGCCGCGTAGAACCGGGCCGGGCCGCGCAGGCGACAACGCTGGAAGTGCCATGAACACCGGACGACGAGGATCGCCTTCGGAGCGCATCGCCGCCGTGCCTTGCACGCGAGGTCGGGGAGGAGCCGGTCGTGGGCGCGACGGCTGGCGACTGGAACGAGGTGCGGCGCTGGCGGAAGGTAAAGCGCGCGACGCTCATCGCTCTCCGGCAGTCGGTATCGGCTGAAGAGCGCGCCGCGCGAGCCTTGCCGATCACGCGCACGCTGGAGCCGATCGTCGCCAACGCCGCGCCGCGGTTGATCGGATTCTACTGACCGTTCCGGGGAGAATACGGCGTGCGAGCGTTGATCCGACGCCTGTGCGCGGACGGCGTGGCCTGCGCGCTGCCCGTCGTGGTCGGCAAGGGCCGGCCGATGATCTTCCGGGCATGGTCGCTGGGCACGAAAATGGCCGCTCGTGTCTGGGACATCCCCGTGCCGGCGGAAGGGGTGCCGGTGTCGCCCGACCTGCTCCTCGTGCCGTTCGTGGGGTTCGACCGACGGCGTTACCGGCTCGGTTACGGTGGCGGATTTTACGACCGGACGCTGGCCGCAGCCGATCCGCGACCGCGCACAATCGGGATTGGCTTCGCATCTTGTGAGGTGCCGACGATCCATCCGCAGCCGCACGACATCCCGTTGGACACGATCGTCACGGAGTGCGGCGAGCTGGGCGCGTGACCGGGAGTTCGTCGCGCTGAACGGCGATGCCGAGTTCCACGCTGCGAGCGATGCCCTTCGCTCTCTCCTGGAGGTAATCGACCGCCTGCGGTGGGCACTCCGCCCGCACCGTCTCCGTCCATAGCGCGAGCCACCGCGCGAAATGCGCGGTCGTCAGGCCGAGCGGGATATGCGCCCGCATCGGCTGGCCGTGGTAGCGGCCTGTCATCAGGGCGACGGACGACCAGAACGTCGCGATCGTGACGACGTGCGCCTCCCAGTCACTGACGCGGGAAAACACCGGGCCGAGCAGCTCATCGCGCCGCGCCGTCTCGTAGAAACGGCGCACCAAGCGTTCGAGCGTTGGCTCGTCCAGGCCGGTCGCCTCTGCAATCTCACGCGTGAGTTTGGCTCGGCGTTCGGGTGTTTCGGGAATCGGAGCGGAAGCGGCGGCGGTCACGAAGGCGCTCCCGCCACGCGGTCGGCAACGGCCGCTGAATCGGGATGTCGGTGAGTGAACGCGGGTCGTGGCAACGCAGATCTCCGGCGAAGGCTTGCCCTGGATATGGTCCTCCTTCGGCGCACGATCCATGCGAGCACCGCGCATCCCTCCCGGGGCTCACAAGGGCGTAAACTTCCTGTGCCTACCTCCACGCCGGCGGTTTCGCTACGCTCCGGCCACGATCGAGAAAACTCGAGCGGGTGGGGCCATGCAGCAGCGGAACGAGACGCGGCGCCGACATCTCAGGCGACCCGATATCCTGACGGCCTCGGAGATGCTCGCCGAGGAGCGTCACATGCTGCGCCCGAACGGCGAGGGGGACGCGCCCTGGTCTGCGCTCTGCCTCTCCGGCGGCGGCATCCGCTCCGCCGCCTTCGGCCTCGGCGTGTTGCAGGCGTTGGCTACGGGCTCGCTCCTCGGTCGCTTCGATTACCTCTCCACCGTTTCAGGCGGCGGCTTCATCGGCGGCTGGCTGCAGATGGTGATCGGCGAACGCGGCTCGGTTGCGGGGGCGCAGGAGGCGCTCGCCGATCCGCAGGCCCGGGAGATCGTGAATCTCCGCAGCTACACGAATTATCTCACGCCGCAGGTCGGTCTCTTCACCGACGACACCTGGACCGCCGTCGCACTCTATCTGCGCAACCTGCTGCTGAACTGGCTCGTGATCGTGCCGGTGCTGATGATCGGCGTGCTCGTGCTGATCGGGCATCGTACGCTGCTCGCCACACTCGGCCGTGCCGAAATCCCTTGGCTTCCCGCGATCGCCCTCGCGGCCGCCACCGTGATGCTTTTCGTCGCGACGGAGCGGGCCTGCCGGCTGCTGCCCAGCCACAGGCCGCGCAACAACGGCGCGGCAAGCGCACGCGACTACGCGCATCCCGCGGAGGTCAACCGTATCGCCTATCTTAGCCTCGGCTGGACGCTGGTTGCCCCGATAGCGGTCCGTGCATTCCTCGTCCCCCACGCCGGCTGGGGTCAGACCATCATCCTGCCGACCTGCTACGCGGCCGCGATGCTCGGGGCCTATGGCTGGGCGTGGATCCGGCAGCGGCGCGATCCCGACATCGAC
>DATAPS010000127.1:0-1898 GCA_036265085.1 Acetobacteraceae bacterium
CTGCTCGCGCGCCGCGGCGGCGAGCTGGTTCGCCTGCGCCGCATTGTCGGCGTTGTTCTTCACCGTGGACGTCATCTCCTCCATCGAAGAGGCCGTCTCCTCGAGGCTCGAGGCCTGCTCCTCGGTGCGCTGGCTCAAATCCGCATTGCCGCGCGAAATCTCCTCCGATCCCGTGCGCACCTCGGACGCCGCCCGCGCCATGCTGCGCACCACGTCGGCCATGTTCATCAGCAGACGGTTCACGCCGCTGGCGAGCGTCTTGAAGAATGCCTCCTTACCCTCCTCGCGAATGCGCGCGGTCAGATCCCCATCGATCGCCTTTGCCACGATCGCCTGCACTTCGTCTTCGGTCGCCACTTCCTGCGTCCGATCCATCCATTGCACCACCGTTCCGACCCGCTTGCCTGCGGCATCGACAACGGGATTCGCGGTGATCCGCAGGGACGCGTCTCCCATTTTGACGTCTGCCGTATGGGTGCCGGTCAGACCGGCCAAGGCGCTGCGCTGCAGGGCGGGGATCTGATGAAACACATCGAACGAGCCCCCCACCAACTGCTCCGGATCGAACGAAGGTACCTGCTTGCGCATCTCGGCCGACTGGTGACGGAACAGAGTCCGCAGCGCATCGTTCATGTAGATGATCTTGCCGTCCGTGTCGCCGAGCATGGCGCCGACCGAGACGCGGTCGAGCGCGGTGCGGATCCGCGCGTTCTCCATGGCCGATGCATGCTCCTTGTCGGTGCGTTCCCGCAACGCGACCTGCATGCGCTCCAGACCCTTGAGTGTCTGGCCGATTTCGTCCTGCGAGCTGACCGTCACCGTGTTCGCGTAATTGCCCTTCTCGATCTCGCCGAGCACCGCCACGGCATGGTTCAGCGGCGTCTTGATGGTTCGGGTGAGCAGATATGCCAGCAGGCAGGCCACCCCCACCGCGGCCAGCGAAAGCGCGATCAGCAGGGTCCGGGTGCTTCGGTAAGAGGCGGCCAGTTCCTCCGCCTTCGTGTGAATTTTCGCCTGCTGGTGGTCGCCCAAAGCCTTCAATGCCGCGATGACCGCCAGCTGCGAGGGGCGCGACCGCTGCAGCAGCGTGTCTTTCGCCGCCTTGAGGTCGCCTGCTTCGATCTGCCGCAAATATTCCTCATCGAGCGGCGTGAGGGTGTCGCGGGCATCCAATGCCGCCTTCAGCAAGGCTTTGCCCTCCGCCGACCGAACCAAGGCGGTCATGGCCTCCGCATACTTTGCCCGCTTCTCTGATAAATCGCGGACCTTGGCGATTTCGCCCTGAATCTGCGCCTTGTCGTCCATGATCAGCATGTTGCGCGTGTGGCGCATGGACTCCGAGAGGGCGTCCTTCCATGCGCTGGCCAGCTCGACTTTGGCGAAGTCAGGGCCGGTGATTTCGCTCACCGAGGCGTCGAACGCGGCCAATCGGCCAATACTCAGCGCCACGGCGGCGCCGAACACGAGGATCACGCCGGCGAAGGCCAGCATCAGGCGTGCACCGACGCTGTTTCGATAGTTCATGCGCTTTTCCGATGATTCATTGCAATCTCCAACATCCCTTGTTTCCAATGAGCACCGACGACAGCGCTTGTACAGTCACTCTCCTTATCGTCTCTTCATCCCGTTTCTTTAGAATGACGCGGGAACGCAGCGCCGCAATCCATGCGGCGGCCGCTCGAGCCGTCGTGGCTCAGAAGTCCTTCCACTCTTCGGCGGCGGCATCGGCGGCGCGTGCGGGGGCGATGGAGCTCGGAACTGCGACCGGCCGCTTCTTGCCCGTCAGCGGCCGGCTCGCCGCGCGGCGCTCCACCGCCGGAGCCGCCGGCCGTGCGACCGGGCGCGGGTTTTCCTCGGCGCTGCCCTCGCCCACCCGATAGCGGGAAATGAGCTGCGTC
>DATAPS010000128.1:0-7543 GCA_036265085.1 Acetobacteraceae bacterium
AGCCAGCTCGGCTGATATTCACCGAACGGCACGAGATGCGACTTGTCGTAAGTGCCGGCCAGCGTGCCGTGATCGAGCACCACCGCCATGCTGTTGTGCGGCTGCCCGTGTTCGTCGAACCGGATGGTGCCGCTGATCACCGGCTCGTTCATCGCGGCGGCAGAGACGGCGTCGCGCGCGTTGGCATCGCTCGGGAGCAGGAAGGGGCTGGCGGTCTCCGGCCAGATGACCACGAGCGGCTCGCCCGCATCCTGCATCACCGCGTCATGGGTGAGCCGGAGATAGCGGGTGAAGACCTCCATCCGCCGCTCTTGGCTCCACGGGACGCCCTCGGGCACATCGCCCTGCACCAGAACGACGCCCAGGTCCGGCGCGGCCGGTCGGGGGAGGGATAGTCGCCACACGCCGAAGCCGGCCCAGGCCGCGAGCAGTAAGGCGCCGCCGGCCATCGCGCGCCGGCCCAGCACGGGCGTGGCGGCTAGCAGCAGGGTAAGCAGCGTCATTCCGTCCGCGCCGATCAGCGCGGCCGGCTGCAGCATCACATCGCCGAACCGCCCCGGCACTGCCCACACGCTGCCCCATAGATTCCAGGGAAAGCCGGTCAGCACGAACTGCCGCGCGATATCGGCGAGCACCCAGCCGCCGGCGAGCGCAAGCGCCCGTGCCGCCCCCGATCGTGCCCGCCACGCGAGCGCGGCAGGCGCTGCGACGAATACGGCGAGCACGGCGGCTACCGCAGGCACCGCGAACGGCACCAGCCACCAGAACACGGCGGCCACCACCAGGATCGCTTCGGTGATCCAATACAATCCGATCAGGTGGTGGCCGAAGCCGAACCAGAAGCCGATCCAGGCCGCGTCCCGCATCCGGGCGCGGTTGCCGATCAGCGCGAGCAGGCCCGGCACGGCGACCAGAAGCACCGGGATCAGGTGGAAAGGCGGCAACGCCAGCGCGGAGAGCGCGCCAAGCAACAGCGAAGCGAGCGCGGCGCGGCGGCCGCGCAGCGCGGAGAGACGGGTCAGGGGCGTCCGGAACACGGTGGCCCGCTACACGCACGCCCTGCCGGGCGCAAGCCGCTAGGGCGAGAGGATCAGCTCCGGGCCCGCGCAGAGATTGCGCGCGCCCAACTCGAGATCGGGGACGTGCCCGCTGAAGACAACCCGGACCGTGAACTTGCACCCGGCCGATCGCTCGATGTTCAGCGGAAGCGACTCCCCGTCCTTGAGCACGTCCGAGCCGAGGCGGTCGGGTCCGTGATCGGCGCTCCCGTCGGGATAGACATAGAGTTCGGTGATGTCGTGCCCCGTGCGGTTCAGCATCGCGACAACTACTTCGCCAGCCGGGGCGTGAGGCGCGGCCGGCGGTCGATCGGCTGTGGTCCAGCCGGGCGCGATCACCAGGCGCGGGTCCGCGCACACATCGATGTCACGCCGCTCCTCCGCGGAGCGGTTGTCGTAGACGACGCGGAGGTCCGCTTGGCAAGGACCTTGGTAGGTGACCGTGGCGTCGGCATGGACGGAGAGCGACGTGTTGCCGAGCAGATCGTCGCCCCATTGGCTCGAATTCGGCGGCGAGAGAAAGACCTGCTGGATCGGCCGGATCTCCCCGTTGATGAGTGTCACCTCGTGCTTCGCCCGCGCGATCGGCACAGCGCCGCTGGCGTCGAAGACGACCTGCCGCGCGCGGCAGGCATCGACGTTATGCCGGTCCTCGTGGGTCGCGTCCTCGTAGACCATCTGGAGGTCGAAGAGGCAGTCGCGCGTACGGCCGAGACGAACACGGAACGACTGTCCGGGCGCGAGCGTTTCGTCGCCGAGTCGGTCTGTGCCCCACTGGTCGGAATTGGCCGGCGAGACGTAGAGCTCGTTGACGCCGAGCGGGCTGCGATTCACCACGACGATCTCTCGCTCCGATGGCCCCGGCAGCATCGCGCCTTGCGGGACACCGAGCCGGCGAGGATCCGCGTGGGCGGAGGGCGCGAGCGCGAGCCAGCCCGCAAATGCAAGCCAAGGGAGCGGCAGAACCTCCACCCGCATCAGCATCTCTTTCGCACGCGACGCCATCGTTGCACATGACGTGTGTGCGGGCGAATACAACGCCGTTGATCACCGCCGCGGCTACGCCATCTGCGATGTCATGACCGAATCCACCGAAACCGCACCTCGCCCGGAAACGCCGATCAAGCCCGAGCCGGCCGGCAAGCCGGGACCGCGTTTGCCCAAGGAGATCGGCGGGCCCGCCGGACCCGAGCCGACGCGCTACGGCGACTGGGAACGCAACGGGCGCTGCACCGATTTCTGACCGCCGCCCGCTGCGTCAGAGCAGCAGGCCGTTCACGTCACCCAGCTCGATCGCTGCATAAACCCGTTGTAGCACCATCTGCAGCACGTAGATTATGAGCAGCAGAATCAACGGGCTGAGGTCGATCCCGCCCAAATAGGGGACGAAGCGGCGAATTCTCCTCAGCGCCGGCTCCGTAACGCGCTCCAGGAAGTCACCAATCGTCCACACGATGCGATTACGCGTGTCCAGTACGCCGAAGCTGACCAGCGTCATGAAGACCGCAGCCAGGATGACGACCCAGGCGTAGATCCTCAGCACTTGGCTCAGGACGATGTAGATGATGGTGATCACGCCGCAGGGTCCTTCGCGAAAGCGGCGGAAGCTAGCGGGGGGCGAAACGGCCCGCAACGTCTGCCCTCAGGGGGCTCCGGCCCTTGACTCGCCAATCCGGGCCACGCAATTTCCGCGCCCCGCGTCCGTATATGTGGCGGCGCGCGCAGGTCGGGGCTGTAGCTCAGTTGGGAGAGCGCCTCGTTCGCAATGAGGAGGTCAGGGGTTCGATTCCCCTCAGCTCCACCACCGTCCTGCCCTTGTTGGCCACCTAGAACGGAGATTTGGTGCCCAGCCCGAGCATGAACGCGTCCTTGATCCGCGCGGGCTCGCGTGGCGTCTGGCGCTGCGGGGCGGAAGGGGCGATGCGCGTGCCGATCAGCGACGGTCCAGGACCCGCGAGAGCCTCGACAAGCAGTCGCTCGAAATCGCTCTCGTCGGCCGCCCAGGCGCTCTTGACCAGGCCGGCGCCTCGCGCGATCTCGACGAGGTCGGCCGCCGATGCGGTCGCGGTCGGCTGGCCGCCGGTGATCTGGTAGGCGGCGTTGTCGAGCACGACGATGGTCAGGTTCGCCGGAGCCACCGATGCCACCGTTGCGAGCGATCCGAGCTGCATGAGCAGCGATCCGTCGCCCTCTACCGCAACCACCCCGCGCTGCGGCTGCGCGAGCGCGAGCCCGAGCGCGATCGGCACGGCGAGACCCATGCTGCCGAGCATGTAGAAATTCTGCGGCCGGTGCCCCGCCCCGAACACGTCGAAATTCGCGTACCCGATGCCGCCGATCACCGCCTCGTCGTGCCGGAGCCGGGCGATCAGTCGCCCCGCGAGATCAGCGCGATCCATGATCTTGGTGTTGCGTAACATTGCCATCAGCCAGACGGCTTTCCGCCGGTGAGCATCGGCGAGAGGATCAGTGCGGCCGGCATCTGCGTCTGAAAGGCTTGGCGCGCGGCACGGTCGACCATGAACTCCGTCTCGTGGAGCCGTGTCAGCGTGTGATGCTCGATGGCGAGGCTGTCGAGCACCGGGCGCATGGTGCGGCAGACGAGCGCCTGACCCGGGTTGAACTCGCCGAGCGTCCCTCGCTCGGAAATCATCAGCAGCACCGGGATCTGGCAGGCGACCACCAGGGATGCCAGCACGTTGGCGAGCGTGGCGAAGCCGCTGGTCTGCATCAGCACGATCCCGCGCATCCCGCCCATACAAGCCCCGGCAACGATGCCGACCGCCTCTTCCTCGCGCGCGGCCGCGAAGCTGGTGAAGTGCGGATCGGCGGCGACGGCGCCGAGCAGCGGACGCAGCACGTTGTCCGGCACGTACACCACGAGGCGCACGCCGTTCGCCTTGAGTGCCCGGATGACCGGCTCGTGCCAGGCGGACCGCTGGGGATTGTCAGACATCCGATGTCGCCCTGCTGCGCTCGGCCGCCGCGCGCAGCAGGGCGGCGCTGCGATAGGGCGCGTGGATCAAGCGGCTGTAGGGCCACAAGAGGAAGAGCGAGAGCACCGCGCCAAGATGCAGCGCGAGAAGGGTGCCCATTGCGGCGGTGTCGCGCAGGCCCAGCAGCAGCAGCCCGGTCGCCGCGACGAGCAGCAACACGACGAGCAGCGCATACCCCCCGCCGAGGGTTTTGCGCGACGCGGGCGTCGGATCCGCACTTAGCTTGATCCACAGCAGTCCGAGCGTCCCGCCGATCATGCCGATCCCGCCGATCGTGCCGAGGAGGACGGGAAGCGAGAGGAGCGGATACGGCGCGGGGCGGCCAAGCAGATCGGCGTAGACGGTCGCGACGCAGGTCGCGGCGAAGCAGAGCAGAAAGCCGTAGAACAGTGCGTGGTGGCACCAGCGCCGCGCGGTCGAGAACGCCTCGCCGCGATCGTTGCAGCCATGCCCGCCGCCGCCGAGATTTCGCAACGTCAGCATGTCCACGATCCCGTGCGGCGAGGCGCGGGTCGTCCCGGTACTGTGCCGAAACGCCGCGGTGCTGCGCCAACCGGCGGCGAGGGAGAACGCGAGTGCGGCCGTCGCGGCGAGCGCCATAACCCACCACGGGATCACGCGATAGAAGGCGCCCGGTCCGAGCTGCCGCTCGGCAAAGGCGCCGGCGAGCGACGCCGTCAGCGCGACGACGATCGCGATGCCCACCGTCGCGGCGCTCGCGATCACCACCCCGTTGCGCACGAACGCGCGGGCCAGCGCAGGCGGCCAAGCGTGCGCGGCGTAGGTCTCGGTGCGCAGCTCGGCCAGTGTTTGGGGCAGGTTGATGCCGAACGGATGCGGCGGCGCGTATTGGCAAGCGTAATAGCAGGCGCGGCAGTCGTGACAGAGATTGGCGAGATATTCGAGATCGCCGGCCGCGAACGACCGGTACAGCGTCATCGCCGGAAACACCGCGCAATAGCCCTCGCAGTAGCGGCAGGCGTTGCACACCTCCATCGCGCGCCGCGCTTCCTCCACGGTCTCAGTTTCGGGCATGCCGCGCCGCCTCCCGTCCCGCGATCCGGCCGAACACGGTCCCGATCGTCATTCCGAATCCCGCAAGATAGCCGCGGCCGAGGATATTGCCCGCCATGATCTCGCCGGCAGCGAACAAATTGTCGGTCTGCCGCCCGTTCTGCATCCGCACCCGCGCGTCGGCGCTCACGCGCAGGCCGAGATAGGTGAAGGTGATGCCGGGCCGCAACGGATAGGCGGAGAACGGTGCGGTCCTGATCACGCGCGCCCAATGGCTCTTGGGCGGCGTCAGACCCTCGGTCTTGCAGCCATCGAGCCGTGTGCCGTCGAACGCGCCGGGCCGCACCGCCGCGTTGAACTCCGCCACGGTTGCCTCGAGCGTCGCTGCGTCGAGGCCGAGAGTCGCCGCGAGATCGTGGATCGACTCGGCGCGGATCGCCGGAAAGACCGACGGCATGAACAGCGTCTCCGACTCCGCGTCGATGATCGCCCAGGCGATCTGTCCAGGCCGCTGCGCCACCAGCCGGCCCCAGATCGCGTAGCGCTTCGGCCAGACGTCCTCGCCCTCGTCGTAGAAGCGGCGCGCGGTGCGGTCGACCACGATGCCGAACGGCACGCAGTCGAGGCGCGTAACGATGCCGCCGTCGAATTTCGGCGCACGCGCATCGATGGCGACCGCGTGGCACTGCGTCGGATCGCCGACCGGCTCGGCGCCCTGGTCGAGCAGATCACGCAGCACGCGGCCTCGCGCATAGGGCGTGCCGCGGATCAGGAAATTGTCGGCGGCCTCGCCCCAGTATTGCCGCATCCAGTCGATGTTCGCCTGGAAGCCGCCGGACGCGGCGACCACGGCGCGCGCCTCGATCGTCTGCGGGAACCCGCGCATGACGAGATCGACGCGGCGGATGCGCCCGTCCTGCATCGGCAACGACACCGCTTCGGTGTCGTAGACGATATCGACCCCGATCCGCTCGGCCGTGGCGTATTGAGCGTTGAGCAGCGCCTTGCCGCCACCGAGGAAGAAGGCGTTGGTGCGGCCCAGGCTGAGCGTGCCGCTGAGGGAGGGCTGGAAGCGCACGCCGCACTCGGCGAGAAAAGGCAGCGCGTCCGCCGAGGCGGCGATCGTCATGCGCGCGAGCGGCTCGGACGTTTCGCCGCCGGTCACGCGCAGGAGATCGTCCCAGAACTCGTCCTCGAGATAGGCGTCGGTCAGCACCGCCGTCGGCGCAGCGTGCATCGCGCGCAGATTGCGCGTGTGACGGCTGTTGCCGCCGCGCATCGCGCGCGGTGCATGTTCCGCGAGCAGCACCGAAACACCGGCTCGGCGCGCGGTGATCGCGGCGCAGAGGCCGGCGTTCCCCCCGCCGATCACCAGGACATCGTACGCGGGGCTACGCGGCATCGATCCCACCGAAGCCTCTTGGTCACGCATCGATTGTGGTGGAGACTTCCCGCAACCGCCATCGTCCATCTGCCAAAGGCGAATCGCACGTGCTGACACCCGAGCTGTTCAGGCCCGAGGCCGTTTCGGCCGAAACCCGAGCATTCAATACGAAGCTGATCGAGATGCTGACACCCGAGCCGAATTGGTGGGATGTCGGTGCGCCGGCGTTCCGGGACGCGCGGCGGCGCGGCGAAGGTCCGTTTCCTGCGCCGGTGATGTCGCCGCGAGCGCGGATGATCGAGATCGATTCCTCGGTCGGACACAAGATCCCGCTGCGCATCATCGCGCCTGCGAGTCCGCGCGGCGTCTATCTGCACATCCACGGCGGCGGCTGGGTGCTCGGCGCCGCCGATTCGCAGGACCCGATCCTGGAGCGGATCGCGGACAACGCCGGCCTCGCAGTCGTGAGCGTGGAATACCGGCTGGCGCCGGAGCATCCCTACCCGGCGGGTCCCGACGATTGCGAGGACGCGGCGCTCTGGCTCGTGCGCAACGCCCGCGCGGAGTTCGGGACGGACAAGCTGACCATCGGCGGCGAGTCGGCCGGCGGGCATCTCTCGGCCGTCACCCTGTTGC
Organism: Acetobacteraceae bacterium; assembly: GCA_036265085.1. GTDB lineage: Bacteria > Pseudomonadota > Alphaproteobacteria > Acetobacterales > Acetobacteraceae > DATAPS01. The sequence continues at coordinate 7,089 of DATAPS010000128.1, forward strand.
GGATGCGCGACAAGCACGGCTACACCGGCTTTCGCGGCGCCAACCTGGTCTATGGCGCGTTCGACATGACGATGACGCCGAGCCAGCGGCAGTTCGGCGACGAGCGGCTCGTTCTGCGGACGCTCGACATCCAGAAGTTCGGCGAGGCCTTCCTTCAGGGCGCGCTCAATTTGCACGACCCCGACATCTCGCCACTCCACGCCGACCTGCGCGGCCTCTGCCCCGCGCTGTTCACGTGCGGTACGGCGGACGCGCTGCTCGACGACACGCTGTTCATGTACGCCCGATGGGTCGCTGCCGGGAACGAGGCGGAACTCGCGATCTATCCGGGTGGGCCGCACGGGTTCACGCTGGTGGGCAGCGGGCAGGCCGCGGAGTCGGGGCGGCGGGAGGATGCGTTCCTGGCGCGGGTCATGGCCTAGGCCGCTCGCGCATGATGCCGCGCCTCTCCGCGC
>DATAPS010000129.1:0-6184 GCA_036265085.1 Acetobacteraceae bacterium
TCGGCTACGCCGCCGCTCCCTCCAGCGCGGCTTCCGCCTCGAGCCACGCGGCCTCCGCCACTTCTGCCTCGCGCGCGATCGCCGCAAGCCGCGTCTGCGCCGTCGTCACCTCGGCGACCCGTTCGGCGGCATAGATCGCCGGATCGGCCAGCTTCGCCTGCAGCGACCGGCGCTCGTCCGCCAGCTTCCGGATCCGCTCCTCCGCATCCCGGGCGCGCTTGCGCAACGGCGCCAGCGCGGCGCGCGCGGCTGCCCGATCACGCCGGTCGTTCCTGCGGGACGGCGCCTCGGCCTTCGGCGTACGCGCGCGTTCAGTCAGCAGCGCGCGGTAGCCGTCGAGATCGCCGTCGAACGGGCGGACAGTGCCGTCCGCGACCAGCCACAGCTGATCGGCAATCAGATCGACGAGATGCGGGTCGTGGGTGATCAGCAAGACCGCGCCCGAAAAATCGGCGAGCGCGCGGACCAGTGCCTCGCGCGCGTCGATGTCGAGGTGGTTGGTCGGCTCGTCGAGAATGAGCAGCTGCGGCGCGTCGCGCGTCGCGAGCGCAAGCAGCAGGCGGGCTTTCTCTCCGCCCGAGAGCGCTTCGACCTTGGTTTCGGCCCGATCCTTGTCTAGCCCGAACCGGGCGAGCTGCGCCCGCACTTGCGGCGGCGTCGCGCGCGGAAGGGCGCGGGCCATGTGGTCGATCGGCGACTCGCGCGTGATCAGTTCGTCGGTCTGATGCTGCGCGAAATAGCCGACCCGCAGCTTGGGGCCGCGAAACGCCTTGCCCGCCATCGGTTCGAGCCGGCCCGCCAGCAGCTTGGCGAGCGTGGACTTGCCGTTGCCGTTGGCGCCGAGCAGCGCAATGCGGTCGTCCATGTCAATGCGCAGCGACAGGTCGCGCAGCACGGGCCGCCCGTCATAGCCGGCGGCGGCTCGGTCCAGCGTCAGGATCGGCGGCGCGATCTGTGCGGGTTCCGGGAAGGCGAAGCGGGTCGGCGCATCCTCGACGACCGCTTCGATCGCTGGCAGCTTGGCGATCGCCTTCAACCGCGCCTGCGCCTGCCGCGCCTTGCTCGCCTTGTAGCGGAAGCGGTCGACGAAGGATTGCATATGCGCCTTCTGCGCCGCGATCCGCTCGGCGGCAGCGGCCTGCTGCATGGCCCGTTCGGTGCGGATGCGGACGAATTCCTCGAAGCCGCCGGGCGTGAGCGTGATCTTGCCGCGATCGAGGTGCGCGATCGCCTCGACGCAATTGTCGAGCAGGCCGCGGTCGTGCGAGACGATGATCGCGGCCCCGGGAAAGCGTGCCAGCCAGTTCTCCAGCCAGAGCGTCGCCTCGAGATCGAGATGGTTGGTCGGCTCGTCGAGCAGCAGCAGGTCGGGCTGGGCGAACAGCACGGTCGCCAGCGCCACCCGCATGCGCCACCCGCCGGAGAACGAGGAGACGGGCCGCGCTTGCGCCGCCTCGTCGAAGCCGAGACCCGCCAGGATGCTGGCGGCACGCGCGGGTGCCGCATCGGCGCCGATCGTCAGCAGGCGGTCGTGGATCTCGCCGAGCCGTTCGGGTGCCGCGTGTTCACTCTCCCGCAGCAGCGCGAGCCGTTCCGGGTCGCCTTCCAGCACGGTGTCCAACAGGCTGCTTTCGCCGTCGGGCGCCTCCTGCTTCACGCGCCCGAGCCGCGCTCGCGCGGCGAGTCGGATGTCGCCGCCGTCAACCGAGATGTCGCCGGAAATCGCGCGCAGCAGCGTCGACTTGCCGGCGCCGTTGCGCCCGACCAGCCCGATCCGGCGCCCCTGGTCGACGGTCAGGTTAGCGCCGCGCATCAGGTCGCGCCCGCCGATGCGGATGGTCACGTCGTCGATCACGAGAAGGCTCATGGGCGAAGCATGTAGCGGCGCGACGCTCGGGCATCCACATTTCCCGCGACGAGACTGCTCGCGGTCGCCTGCGGGCTGACCTGCCTCGCCGCGCCCGCTGATCCGGCTCGCGGGGGTTGCCGCCTCGGAAACCCTGCTCTACACGCCGCCGCGACCGAGAAACCCGGAGAATTTGTTCCGCCATGGCGACCGAGCGCACCCTGTCCATCATCAAACCCGACGCGACGCGGCGGAACCTGACCGGCAAGATCAACGCCAAGCTCGAGGACGCCGGCTTGCGGATCGTTGCGCAGAAGCGCGCGCAGCTGACGAAGGCGCAGGCCGAGGCGTTCTACGCGGTGCACCGCGAGCGTCCGTTCTTCGGCGGCCTCGTCGAGTTCATGACCTCCGGACCGGTCGTGCTCCAGGTGCTCGAGGGGGACAACGCCATCACCAAGAATCGCGAGATCATGGGTGCCACCGATCCGAAGAAGGCGGACACCGGCACCATCCGTGCGGAGTTCGCCGAAAATATCGAAGCGAATTCGGTTCACGGCTCGGATAGCGCCGAAAACGCGGCCGTCGAGATCGCCTATTTTTTCGCGGGGACCGAGTTGATCGGCTGAGCGAACGTCAGAGCAGAAAGATCGCGAGGAGGATCAGCAGGACCACGATTGCGGTCGCCGCCCAGAAGGTGAAGCCGGTAAACTCGCTGAGGAATTTCTGCCGGTCGGCGAGGAACGCCTCCTCGGTCACCGGGGCGGGTCCCATCGTCTGCGTGTCGCCCATTCTCGTCTCGTCTTCTGGCGGGAGGGTCATCGGGCGCGATCTTTAGGGACCGCGTTCCACCGAAGCAAGGGAGCGACGGGTGGGATTGCACAGCACCGCATCCGCGGGCGCGTCAACGCCCTTCGCGCCCGACGCAATCAAGCCGAGCGCGAAGGGGTAGAGGACATGCTCCTGCACGAGCACGCGCGCCGCGAGCGTGCCGGGCGTGTCGTCGGCGCGCACCGGTACGGCCGCCTGCGCGAGAATCGGGCCGTCGTCCACCCGCTCCGTCACGAGATGGACGGTGGCGCCGTGCAGCTTCACGCCGGCGGCCAATGCACGCTCGTGCGTGTGCAGCCCCGGGAAGGCCGGCAGCAGACTCGGGTGGATATTCAGCATCCGCCCGCGGAACCGCCCGACGAGCAACGGCGTGAGCAGCCGCATGTAGCCGGCGAGGCACACGAACTCGATTTCGGCACCGTCGAGCGCGTCGGCGATCGCGGTCTCGTGCGCGGCGCGGTCGCGGCCGAACGCGCGGTGATCCTGCACTGTCGCAGGGATACCGGCGTCAGCCGCGATCGCCAGTCCGCCCGCAGCCGGCTCGTTGGTCAGCGCCAGCGCGATCTCGGCCGGATAGCCGGGCGCGGCGGCGGCGGCGATCAGCGCCGCCATGTTGCTGCCGCGGCCGCTGAACAGCACCGCGGCACGTCGCTTCACGCGAGCCAGTCCGGGGGGGCGTCGATGCGTGCCGCCGCCGCGCCCGCGCCGGTTTCGCCCGCGCCGCTTTCGATCGTCCCGATCTCGAACACCGTCTCGCCTGCATCCTCCAGCAGCGCCCGCGCGCCGGCCGCGTCGGATACGACGAGCACCATCCCGAGCCCGCAATTGAACACGCGCAGCATCTCATCGGGCGCGATGCTGCCAGTGCGCGCGAGCCAACGGCAGAGCGGCGGCAACGGCCAGGTCCGCGCATCGAGCACGGCCACGGTGCCCGGCGGCAGGGCGCGCGGCACGTTTCCCGGCAGCCCGCCGCCGGTGATATGCGCGGCGGCCCGCAACAGGCCGGCGCGATGCAGGGCCAGGAGCGGCCGCACATAGATCCGCGTCGGCGCCATCACGGCGTCCGCAAGCGTGCCGTCCCCGAACGGCGCGTCCCATGCGGCCCCGCTCGCCGCGACGATGCGCCGAAGCAACGAGAAGCCGTTCGAATGCACGCCGCTGCTCGCGAGGCCGAGCACTGCGTCACCCGGCGTGACCTCTCGCGGAAGCACATTGTCGCGCTCCGCCGCGCCGACCGCGAAGCCCGCGAGATCGTAGTCGCCGTCGGCATACATGCCGGGCATCTCCGCGGTCTCGCCGCCGACGAGCGCGCAGCCGGCGATGCGGCAGCCCTCGGCGATGCCGCCCACGACGCATGCCGCCGCTTCGACGCTGAGGCGTCCCGTGGCGAAATAATCCAGGAGGAACAGCGGCTCCGCGCCCTGCACGACCAGGTCGTTCACGCACATGGCGACGAGATCGACGCCGACGGCATCGTGCCGCCCGGTCTCGATCGCGACGCGCAGCTTGGTGCCGACGCCGTCGGTGGTCGCGACCAGGATCGGATCGACGTAGCCGGCCGCTTTCGGGTCGAACAGCGCGCCGAACCCGCCCAGCCCGCCGATCACGCCGCTGCGGGTCGTCGCGCGCGCGAGCGGCTTGATTCGATCCACCAAAGCCTCGCCCGCATCGATATCGACGCCCGCCGCGCGGTAGGTGAGACCGTTCATCGGGGATCCTCGTTCGCGCCTACCCGCGCGCGCGCCGTAACCGTGCTACGCTCGCCGCATGGCCGTTCGACCGAACCATAATGCCCCGAATGGCGCAACGCCGTCCCCCCGTCCGAGGCATCCCACGCCCATGAACGCGCCGACGGCCACCGCAACGACGCCGCCCCCGCCCGTGGGCACCACCGCCGAGATCCCGGCGTTCGCGGAGCCCCCGCGGCAGCCGCTCGGCGCCACCCGCGCCCAGCGGATCGCGCTGCTGCTCGGGTTCGCCTTCGCGATGTGGCTGACGCTGAACCTGTTCGCGGCCGTCCTGCTGCCGTTCGTCGCGGCGGCAGGCATCGCCTATTTCCTCGACCCGCTCGCCGGCAAGATCACCCGGCTCGGCCTGCGGCGCGATGTCGCGGCGCTGCTGCTGATCCTCGGGCTGGTGGCCGGCGCGCTGCTGTTCGCGCTTTTGCTCTACCCGCTGATCATCTCGCAGATCCTGCTCTTCATCGGCCGGCTGCCGAGTTACGTCGAGGAGTTCCGGGCCTTCGCCGCCGAGGTAATCGCGCGTCTCCAGGAGCGGCTCGGCCATGAGTATGTGGACGAGAAGTTGCGCGACCTCGTCAGCGGGCAAGCGGGTGCGATGCTGGGTGTCCTCGCCTCCGCGCTGAGCCGCGTCATCGGCGGCGGGTTCGCGATTTTCAACGTCATCACGCTCGTCGTCGTGACGCCGGTGGTCGCGTTCTACCTGCTGCGGGACTGGCCGCGGGTGATCGCCGCGGTCGACCGCTGGCTCCCGCGCCGCTACGCGGGCGTGATCCGCGCGCAGGCCCGCGAGGTCGACCGCATCCTCTCGGCCTGGGTTCGCGGGCAGGCATTCTGCTGCATCCTGCTCGCGCTGTTCTACGCCCTCGCGCTGTCTGCCGTCGGGCTCGATCTCGGACTGGTCGTCGGCCTGATGGCGGGCGGCCTGTCGTTCATACCCTATGTCGGGACGATCACCGGCGGCGTGACCTCGATCGGCCTCGCCTTCGCGCAGTTCCCGACATGGAATGGCGTGCTGATGGTGGCCGGAGTGTTTGTCGCGGGGCAGATCCTCGAGGGATACGTCATCTACCCCCGCTTCCTCGGCGACCGCGTCGAGCTGCACGCCGTCTGGGTGATCTTCGCGCTGTTCGCGGGCGGCGCCGCATTCGGATTCGTCGGGGTGTTGCTCGCGGTCCCCGTCGCGGCGACGATCGGGGTGCTCTGCCGCTTCTGGCTCCGGCGCTACCTGCAGAGCCCGCTCTATCTCGATCCGCCTGGGCCCGGCGCCTACCCGCGATGACGCGTCAGTTCGCTCTCCCCTTCGTCCACGTCGAGAGCTACGGCCCCGACTTTCTCGCCGCCCACTCCAATGCGGCCGCGCTGACCTGGCTACAGCGGACGCCCGCCTGGCCGCAGGGCCGGCTCGCGGTGTGGGGAGAGTGCGGCAGCGGCAAGACGCACCTGCTGCATCTGTGGGCGCGGCGGGAGGGTGCGGCGGTGATTCCCGGCACGCTGCTGAGGGCCACGCCGGTTGCCGGGCCGCTCGCCATCGATGACGCCGATACCGCGGGCGAGCGACCACTGCTCCACACGCTCAATTCCGCCGGGGAGGCGCGGTATCCCGTCCTGCTGGTCGGGCGCGAGCCGCCGGCACGCTGGAGGGTTGCGCTGCCGGATCTCGCAAGCCGTCTGCGCGCCATCACGGCGGTCGCGATCGAGCCGCCGGAGGACAGCCTGCTGCGCGCGCTCCTTGCCAAGCTGATCGCCGACCGCGAGCTCGCGGTCGGCG
>DATAPS010000130.1:0-8484 GCA_036265085.1 Acetobacteraceae bacterium
GGGGGTTCGGGGACCTGCCGCTCGCCTGCCGGCCGGCCGATGTCGGACACGACGCGGCGACGATGGCGCGGCACAAAGCCGAGGTCGCGACGCGCTGGGGCTGTACGCACTTCATCGAGGGCGATCCTGAGCAGGCGATGCGGATCGCGGCGATCGCGCCGCACCTGCTGGTGAGCTGGTGGTCATGCCACGAGGGGCGCGCCTGGACGATCGGGGCCGCCGCGCAGCCCACTCGTGCCCCTTAGGCCGCCTGGCTTTCGGCGGCGGCCCCGGCCTGCACGTCGACCATGAACTCGTTGCCAAGTCCCTCCAGCGCCGTTCGGATCTGAGCTAGACCGAGCGGTGCCGGGATGCGCAGGCGCGCCTCGGCCCGGAACATCTCCTCACCGGAGAACGACGCGCTCTCCACGTTGGTAGTCAGTTCCTCGATGTTGACGCGATGCGCCGCCAGGATGCGCGTCAGGTCCCGCACGATGCCGGGGCGGTCCTGGCCGATGAGCGACAGCGTCGCGTGCAAGTCGCCGGCGACGGTGGTTGGCGGGGTCGCGGCCTCCTGCAGAAGAACGCCGAATCCCTCCTCCCGCAGGCCGTCGAGCGCGAAGCGGATCGTGGCGACCGCTGCCTCATCGGGGAGCTCGATCCGAACGATCCCGGCGAACTGGCCGGCCAGGCGGGCCATGCGGCTTTCCAGCCAGCTTCCCCCGTGGCAGGCGACTTGGCCTGCCAGCGTGCTGACGAGCCCCGGCCGGTCCGGTCCCACGAGCGTCACAATGAAAGAACCCATGCGCCCTCCCGTCATTTTTTGCCTTGTTGGAGCGTCTGCCGCCACAAGGCCGGACTACGGCACGCGCACCGCCTTCGCCTGCGCCTCGACCGCGAGCCGACTCACCATGAAGACATGCGATTGCGGCATCGCCGTCTCGGTCCGGTGCTCCACATCTGCCAGGAACGCCCGGAAGTAGCTCAACGGCTTCCCCTCGCAGGCGATGTGGCGCGTTCCTTCCGTGTCGGACAGGAACAGATGGTCGGTGCCCGGGCGGCCGCCGATGTCGACATATTTGCGAAGCTCGATGAAGCCCTCCGTGCCGAGCACCGTCAGGCGCCCGTCGCCCCAGGTCGGGAGACCATCGGGCGTGAACCAATCCACGCGGAGGTAGCCGGTCGCGCTCTCGCTTCGCAGCAGGATTTCGCCGAAATCGTCGAAGCCGGGCGCGGTGCCGAATTGGCCGACGCTCGCGTGGACGACCTCCGGGCGCACGCTATCGGCGAAGATGACGAACTGGTCGATCTGGTGGCTCGCGATGTCGACGAGGATGCCACCGTATGCGCTGGCATCCCAGAACCAGTCGGGACGGAGCGCCCGGTTCAGGCGATGCGGGCCGAGGCCGACTGTCTGCACCACGCGCCCGATCGCGCCGGCGCGGACGAGGCGCAGCGCCTCCTCAGTGGACGGCGTGAGGAAGCGCTCGGAAAAACAGACCGAGAAGATCCGCCCCGTGTCGGCGACGGCGCGCTCGACATCATCGAGCTGGTCGGCGGAGATCACGCCGGGCTTGTCGGACATGATGTCCTTGCCGCGCCGCATCGCCTCGATCGCGATCCCGGCGCGGTCTCGGGGTACCGCTGCGGTGACGATCACGCCGATGCTCGGGTCGTCCAGCAACCGCGCCCGGTCCACCGCCTCGATCTGGGGGAACCGCCTGCGAAACCCGTCCAGCACGCCAGGGTCGCTCGTCTCCGGGCAGTAGCCGGCGCAGCTGGCGCCTTCCGCGATCAGGTGCGCGGCGAGGTCGTAGATGTGCCGATGGTCGAGGCCGATGCAGGCGAACCGAACGCTCATGCGGCGATCCGGTCGAGCCCGGCGATCCAGGGCCGTAGCACCTCGGGGACCACGATCGCGCCGTTCGCCTGCTGGTAGTTCTCCATCACCGCGATCAGCGCCCGGCCGACCGCGACACCCGAGCCGTTCAGCGTATGGACGAACGACACCGTCTTGCCGTCAGCCGCTCGAAACCGCGCGTTCATCCGCCGCGCCTGGAAGTCGCGCATGTTCGAGCAACTGGAAATCTCTCGCCACATCTGCTGGCCCGGAAGCCAGACCTCCAGGTCGAAGGTGCGCGCCGCGCCGAACCCGGTATCACCCGAGGAGAGCACGACGCGGCGGTACGGGATCTGCAGCAGCTCGAGCACACGCTCGGCGCAGCCGGTCATCCGCTCCTGCTCCACGACACTCTGATCGGGATGCACGATCGAAACGAGCTCGACTTTCCGGAACTGGTGCTGGCGCAGCATTCCCCGCGAGTCGCGGCCCGCGGCGCCGGCTTCGGAACGGAAGCAGTCGGTCAGCGCCGTCACCCGGATCGGCAGCCGCGTTTCCGGCACGATGTCCCCCGCCACCATGTTGGTCAGCGGAACTTCGGCCGTGGGGATAAGCCAGCGGTCGTCGGTCGTGCGGAACTGGTCCTCGGCGAATTTCGGCAGCTGGCTGGTGCCGAACATCGCGGCGGTGTTGACCAGAAGCGGCACGTAAACTTCCTCGTAGCCGTGCTCGCGCGTGTGCAGATCGATCATGAACTGCCCGAGCGCGCGCTCCAGCCGGGCGAGCCCACCTCGCAGCACGACGAAGCGGCTGCCGGCGAGCTTGGCTGCGGTGCCGAAATCCATCATCCCGAGCGCCTCGCCGAGCTCGAAATGCTGTTTCGGCTGGAACCCAAGGTCGCGGGGCGCGCCCACCTGCTTGAGCACGATGTTGGCGCTCTCATCCGCGCCGTCCGGCACATCGGCGTCGAGCACGTTCGGCAGCGCCGCAAGCATCGCGTGGATCTCGGCATCGAGCGCCGCCACCCGCGCCTCCAGCGCCTCCATGTCGGCGCGCAGCGTGGAGGCCTCGCTCTCCATCACCGCCGTATCGGCGCCCGTCCGGCGCCCCTCGCCCACCTGCCGGCTCAGCGCGTTGCGCCGCGCCTGCTTCTCCTGAAGCGCCGTCTGGGCCGCGCGCCGCGCGGTATCGAGCGACAGGATGGATTTGGCCGCCGGCTCCATAAAACGGCGCGCGAGCGCGGCATCGAACCCGGCCGGATCGGCGCGCAGGCTGCGGATGTCGTGCATCGCCGGCCTCAGACCTCGACGGGCTTGGGCTCGACCACACGGGCGGCGAGAATCGACGCCTCGTAGAGCAGGATCAGCGGCAGGGCGAGGCCGGTCTGGGTGATGATGTCGGGCGGCGCGAGCACCGCGGCGATGATGAACATGCCGACATAGGCATAGCGCCGGTACCGCTTGAGACCGCGCGAGCTGATGATGCCGACCTTCGCCATCAGCGACAACGCCACCGGCAGCTCGAAGGCGATGCCGAAGGCGAAGATCAGCTTCATGACGAGGTCGAGATACTCGCCCACCTTCGGCATCAGCTCGATCGGGATGCCGCCGCCCCCGGTGCTGGACTCGAAACTAAGGAAGAACCGCCAAGCGAACGGGAAGACGAAGTAGTAGGCGAGCGCGGCGCCCATCACGAACAGCACCGGCGTCGCGATTATGAACGGCAGGAAGGCACGCTTCTCGCTGCGGTAGAGTCCGGGGGCGATGAACAGCCAGATCTGCGTCGCGATCACCGGGAAGGCAATGAACGCCGCGCCGAAGAACGCCACCCGGATATAGGTGAAGAATGCTTCGAACAGCTGCGTGTAGATCAGCGCGCGGGGCGTTCCGGTCTTGCTCTCCAGCAGCGTCGCGAGCGGGCGGGCGAGGAAGGAATAGATCGCGCCCGAAAAGTGGTAGCAGACGAAAAACGCGATCAGGAACGCCACCATCGACCAGAGCAGGCGGCGGCGCAGCTCGACCAGGTGGTCGAGCAGAGGCATCGGCTTGTCATTGATCGGATCGTCTTCGTCCATGGGGCCGCCCGCGGCGATGGTCTTCTGCTGCATGATACGCGTCCGGGTGAAAAATGGCGTCGTCAGCGGAGGATAGTCACCCTGCGGACGATCGGATGCCGGGCGGGATGAAGGCGGGCGGCACCGGCGGCGAGGCGATCGACGGCGGGATGAAGGCGGGGGCCAGCTCCGCTTCCGGTTCTGCCGACGCCGCTACCGCATGGAGCCGAATCTCGGCCGCTGACTCCGTCTCGATCTCCATCACGGCTTCGGCGAGCGGTGGCGCCTCCGACTCCAGGGTCGCGACACCGCCGTCGGTTTGCGCCGCTTCGACGGTGGGCGCCGCGGCTGGGGTGTAGGACGGGGTGGTCTTGAACGGGTCCTCGGTGAACGCGCGGCGAAGGCTGCCGTCGTCGTCGACGGCCGTCGCGATGGCGCCTTTGAAGTCGAAGTTGCGGATCTCGCTGATCTGCTTGCGGACTTCGCTGAGCTCCGTGTCCTTGACCATCTCGTCGACATGGGTCCGGAACTCGGCGGCCATCTTCCGGGCCTTCTTGACCACGTCCGACACGGCGCGCATGGCCACCGGCATATCCTTCGGGCCGATGAACACCAGCGCAACCACGCCGATCAGGGCGATCTCGGACCAGGCAAAATCGAACATTGGGGGCCGTCGGGTCTCCTGGAGGGTAGCTAGCAGGACTGAGGGTAGATGGGAAATGGAAGCCGCGCGTGCCAGCCGCGGCGCGGAGCGGCGAAGCCTCGCGCGGGATGAAATCAGTTTCAGGATGACGTTATGCCGAGGTTCTTGTTAAGCGAAGGAATATGCCAAGCGACGCTGTCAGCCGGACCGGAACTCCTCGCCAGCCGGCTCGCGAGATGTCCACCGGGCGGAAGATCGCCATCGCGCTCGGCGTTGTTCTTCTGCTCTTCGTCTTTTGGGAAACGCTGACGAGCCTCGTCGCCTATGCCGACAATGCCTATGTCCGTTCAGACTTGGTCGGGCTGGCCCCGCAAGTGACCGGGCATGTCGTGGGCGTCCACGTCCAGGATAACCGTCCCGTCCGGCGCGGCGACCTGTTGCTGTCGATCGATCCCGTTCCGTTCCAGCTCGCCGTCAATGCCGCCAAGACGGCGCTCGCGGAGTCCGTCGCGCAAGCGGAGGCGGATCGCGCCACGGCGACGGCGGCCAAGGACGCACCCGCCGGAGCGGTCGCGGCACGCGACCTCGCCCACCAGAACGGCGAGCGGACCCGCAAGCTCACCGCGGAGAGCTTCGCCTCGCGGGCGGCGCTGGACGCGGCGAACGAGGCGATGCGTCATGCCGAGACGGCGGTCGATGCCGCGCAGGCGGCCGTCGCGCGCGCGACACGCAACATCGCCGCGCCAGTGGTGGTGGACGTGCACGAGTTGTTGTTCGCGGCGGTGATGGTGATCGGACCGCCGAAAGCCGCCCGGACGGCGGCCGCAGGATGAGGATCACTGAAGGATCGCTCGATGCAAATGCTCCGGTTGATGCTGCTGTTCGGTTTGTTGCTGGCGCCAGGCGCGTGGGCGATCGCGGACGATGCGGCGTTCGATCCGGCCGATCTCGTCCGGCGCGTGATGCCCTCCGTCGTGAACATCACGGTCATTCCGCAGGACGATGACCTCCGGACGGTCTCCTTCGTCGACGGCGTCCCGGCGAATGCCTTGGTGGGCACCGGTTTCATCATCAAGCCTGAGGGCTTCATCGCGACGAACCGCCATGTCGTCGAAGGCGCCCGCCGCATCCTGGTGACGCTCCTCGACGGCACCGTTCTGCGCGCATCCGTCGTCGGGATCGGCGGCGAGTTCGACGTCGCGGTGTTGCGCGTGCATTCCGCGAGCCCGCTGCAAGCGGTCGAGTTCGCCGACAGTAACTCGGTCGGCATCGGCGATCCGGCGATCGCCATCGGCAACCCGCTCGGCTTTGGCGGCACCGTGACGGCAGGCGTGGTCAGCGCTCTCGATCGCAACATCCGTTCGTCGCCATTCGACGATTTCATCCAGACCGACGCGGCGATCAATCACGGGAACTCCGGCGGTCCGTTGTTTGACCGGAACGGACGCGTGATCGGGATGAACACCGCGCTCGAGTCGCCGACCACGATCGGGGGATCGATCGGGATCGGCTTCTCGATGCCGGCGAACGTCGTGCGCGAGGTCACCGCGTATCTAATGCGGGGGAAGATCGCGCCACCCGGCTGGCTCGGCGTCTCGCTGCAGCATTTGAATGGCCCGCTCGCCGCAACGTTCGGGCTACAGCCGGAGGAGGGCGCGATCGTCGCCGACGTCGCCGCCGGCGGCCCGGCCTGGTACGCGGGGATCCTATCCGGAGACATCATCCTCGCGATCGACGACGTGAAGGTCACGAACGTGCGGCGCTTGCTGCGGGAAGCGGTTATCCGGCCAGCCGATACGGTCGTGCGTCTCGAAGTGTGGCGAAACGGTCAGATCCGGCAGGTTCCCGTGACGCTCGGCGCGGCTCCCCGCGACGTCTTCCGGATGGCGACGCTCGCCAGCCCCGCCCCGCCTTCCGACGCGGCGCAGATTCCGCATTACGGACTCGACCTCGAGCCGGCCCCCGATCCATCGGCCGGCACGGACCCGAAATTGCCGGCGCCCGGCGTGAGGGTTGCGCGGCTCAACTCTGACGGACTGGCAGGCGACGTCAATCTGCGTGTCGGCGATGTTATTCTGCGGGTACAGGATTACCCGGTATCGACGCCGGCTGCGGTGTTCGAGCGGCTCGATGCTTCGCGCTCGGCTGGTGATACGGCGGCCGCCCTTCTCGTGCGCGGCACGGCCGGGAATCGCTGGATCGTTCTGCCGCTGGTCCCGGGACGGTAGCCCCGGCCGAAACCCTCTGGACGTTATATCCAATCGAAAGCAGCGCCGTCAGATACATAACTTAACGATGCGCGGACCTGCCAAGCTCACATTTTGCGTTACATCGCATCTCGCCTTGCGGAACCAGAAAAGGGCCGGACGCGGGATGTTTACCCTCATCATCAACGGACAAACACATCAGTTCGACGTTGAACCGGAGATGCCGCTACTCTGGGTGCTCCGCGACGAACTCGGCATGACCGGGACCAAATACGGTTGCGGCATCGCCCAGTGCGGAGCCTGCACCGTGCATGTGAACGGCGACGCGACGCGCTCGTGCTCGGTGCCGATCGGCAGCATCGACGGCGCGGCGATTACCACGATCGAAGGCCTGTCCGGCACCGCGGCGACCCATCCGGTGCAACGCGCCTGGATCGAGCACGAGGTGCCGCAGTGCGGCTACTGCCAGTCCGGGCAGATCATGGCAGTGACGGCGTTTCTCAAGCAGAACCCGAAACCGAGCGACGACGACATCGACGCGAACCTGACGAACATCTGCCGCTGCGGCACCTATCCGCGCATCCGCGCCGCGATCCATCGCGCCGCCGAACTCATGCGCGCGTGAGGGAGGGCCAGACATGAACGCAATCGCTTCGTCGCGCCGCACCTTCCTTATCGCGACGCTCTCCGCCGCCGGCGGCCTCGCCATCGGCTTCACGCCGTTCCGCGCCCGCGCCGCGTCGGCGATCGCCGGGGCGCCGTGGGATCTTCCGGATGTCGCGGAGGCCACCGAGGTAGGACCCTGGGTGGAAATCGACCCGGACAACTCCGTGCTGATCCGGATCGCCAAGCAGGAGATGGGTCAGGGCGTGTTCACCTCCATGGCGATGATCATCGCCGAGGAGCTGGAATGCGACTGGGCGAAGGTGCGCGTCGAGTACGCGTCGGCGAACCGCAGCGTCTCGCATGACAGCCTGTACGGGTCGATGGGCACCGGCGGCAGCTCCTCGGTCCGCCGCTCGCGCGAGATGCTGCAACTGGCGGGAGCGACGGCGCGCGAGCGGCTGATCGCCGCCGCCGCCCAGCGCTGGGGCGTGGCGCCCACCGCGTGCACGGTGGCGAACGGGCAGGTCATGCATCAGGCATCGGGCCGGTCGCTGACGTTCGGCGACGTGGCGGGCGCGGCCGCGGCCGCGACGCTCGCGAACCCGCCGAAGATCAAGTCGCCGGATCAGTACAAGCTGCTCGGCACGTCGGTGCCACGATTCGACGTGAAGGTGAAGACCACGGGTGAGGCGCAGTTCGGCATCGATACGCGGGTGCCGGGGATGTTCTACGCTTCGGTTTCCGCCTGCCCGGTGTTCGGCGGCACGCTCGCTTCCGCGGACGAGAGCGCAATCGCGGGGCGGCGTGGCATCAAGCAGGTGGTGAAGCTGCCGGACGCGGTGGCGGTGGTCGCCGACAGCTTTTGGCGCGCCAAGCAGGCGCTGGCCGATCTTCCGATCACCTGGAACGAGGGCGAGGCGGCGAAGACCAGCAGCGAAGAGTTCAAGGCGGAGTATCGCGCCGCGCTCGACGGGCCGGCAGCCAATGCGCGCCGCGACGGCGACGTGGCGACCGCGATGGCAGGAGCCGCCAAAAAGGTGGAGGCGCTGTACGAGGCCCCTCACCTCGCCCACGCAACGATGGAGCCGCTGAACTGCACGGCGCATGTCCGCGCGGACGGGCATGTCGACATCTGGATGGGCACGCAGGCGCCGGA
>DATAPS010000131.1:0-10749 GCA_036265085.1 Acetobacteraceae bacterium
CAACTCCAGGTGAGGCGGAGCGCCCGAGAGGCGCGGCCTCGTGTGGCCGCTGGCAGAGGCGGCCGAAGCCCGCGGGTATAGGGTTCGGCCGACGGACTGCCCCTGCCGGAGATTGAGCTTTTCGGGTGTCATACGGCGGCGCCGATCCGGGACGGTTCCCGCACCGACGTTTACGCACTGGTGCGGTCCTTGGCACGCCAGGTCGCGCCGGCTCCGATCAGCGGAGGAGGTGCGAACAGGTTCGTTTTGGCGCGAAAACTGCGGAGAGCGCACTGGCAGCGCCCCGTTAGGGTGGATCATTGTGCACGCGGACCATCACGGTGCCGCCGGAGGGAGAACGGAGATGCGTGGGCTCATGCAGAACCGCGAGTTGCTGATTCCATCCATCCTGACCCATGCCGCCCGAGATGACGGGGCCGGCGAGATCGTCGCCCGCCGTGACAACGGACGGATCGACCGCACGACGTACGCGGCGCTCGAACGGCGCGCCCGCCGGCTCGCCGGCGCACTGATCGGCCTTGGCGTGCAACCCGGCAACCGGGTGGGAACGCTCGCGATGAACAGCGACCGGCATGGCGAACTCCATTACGGCATCTCCGGGATCGGGGCGATTTGTAACACCATCAATCCCCGGCTCTCGCACGATCCGAGCCTCGTTACCCTGCTCAACGGCGAACGGGCGACCTGGTCGGCCGCCGTGCCGACGGTCTGGCCATATCCGCCAGAGCGGCGAACGGCTTGCGACGCTGAAACACGTGCTCTCGGGCGGCGCGGCGTTCCCGCGCGCGCTCATGGCCGAGTACGGCGCGATCGGCATCCGCGTCTATCACGCCTGGGGAATGACCGAGAGCAGCCCGCGCGCCACTTGGAACATGCCGAAGCTGGCGACGCTCGAAATGGATCACGAAACGCAGCTCGATCAGCAAGCGACGCAGGGGCGCACGGTGTTCGGCATCGATGTGCGTGCCGAGAACGATGCGGGGGAGGAAGTTCCCTGGGACGGCAAGACACAGGGCTTGCTCAAGTTCCGCGGTCATTGGGTGCGAGCGGCTCCTACCGCCAGCCCGAGAGCGATGTCGGCCGCGACGGCTGGTTTCCCACCGGCGATGTCGGCGTCATCAACCCAAAGGGTTTCGTGTTGCTGACGGATCGCATGAAAGATCTCATCAAATCCGGCGGCGAGTGGATCAGCTCGATCGCGTTGGAGAATATCGCGGTGGGCCATCCCGCGGTCGCGGAGGCCGCAGCGATCGCCGTTCCGGACGACAGATGGGGTGAGCGGCCGCTGCTGATCGTGGTGCCGCGTGAGGGCTGCGCGCCCGAGCCCGATGAGCTGCGTGCATTCTTCGCGGGCAAGGTGCCGAGCTGGTCCGTGCCGGATCGCGTGCTCGTCGTCGAGAGCATTCCGCCCGACGCCACCGGGAAACTACTGAAGACCGAGCTGCGCCGCTTGTACGCGCCGGCGCCCGCGTCCGTTATGGCAGCGGGTTGAGCGGAGGTTGCCATGCGAAAAGCCCTCGATCCTGCGATCCGGCCGATGACAGCCGCCGATCTCGCGGAAGGCCGGCGCATCTGCAACGCGGCGTTCGGCACGTTTCTGGGCGCACCCGACCCGGAAAATTTCTGGTCCGATCTCGACTACATCTACGGCCGGTTCGGCGCCGAACACGTCGCCAGCTTCGCGGCCGAGTTGGACGGTCAGCTGGTCGGTTCCAATTTCGCAACACGCTGGGGCAGCGTCGCCTTCTTCGGGCCGCTCACTATGCGTCCGGCGCAGCAGGGACGGGGCCTCGGCAAAGCGCTCGTCGAGGCGGTCAGCAATCAATTCGAGGAATGGGGCGTCCGTCTCGGCGGGCTCTGCACCTTCCCGCACAGCCCGCTGCACATCGCGCTCTACAACAAGCTCGGCTTCCGCGCGCGTTTCCTCACCCCGATCATGGAAGCGCCGGCATCCCCGACCGGGGATGCGGGCGCGTGGTCGCGCTATTCCGCATTGCCGGACGGCGAGCGCGCCGCCGTCGAGGCGGCCTGCCGCGAACTCACCGACATGCTCTACGAGGGGCTCGATCTCGGCGCCGAAATCCGCACCGTTCAAGCGCGCGGACTTGGCGACACGCTGCTGCTATGGGAGGGCGACAGCCGACTCGCGGGGTTCGCGGTCTGCCACTGGGGGCCGGCGAGCGAAGCCGGGGAGGGGCGCTGCTTCGTGAAATTCGCCGCGGTGCGTCCCGGCAGCGGCGACGCCGTGCGATTCGAATCGCTGCTCGACGCCTGCTCCTCGCTCGCCGCCACGGTCGCGATGCCGAACGTGCTGGCAGGCGTGAATCTCGCGCGCGAGGAAGCGTATCTGCACATGGCGTCGCGCGGATTCCGTGCGGCGATGCAGACGGTCGCGATGCACCGGCCGAACGAGCCAGGATACAGCCGGCCGGGGCTGTACGTTCTTGACGACTGGCGGTAGGGCGCAGATCACCGCGGTAGCGTTACAAATGCCCTCGCCCCTTTTGCGAGGGTGAGGGGGAGATGCGGCGCGATCCCGGGACCGAGGACGCTCGGCCGGCGTGACGGAGCAGCCCCCGACGCGACGCTGCCCCGCGCCGAACCGTAATGCTGGCGCGCTTGCGGTATCCGCGACAGGGGACTAGATGGGCCCGCCAAAGCGGAGTTCCGCCATGGCGCCCCAGGACAATCCCCCGACCGCGTCGGACTATCTGACGACGCTTAGCCGCGATCCGGCCGCGCGAATCGCGGAGGCGCTCGCCTTCGACGACGTGCTGATCGTGCCGGGTTATTCGCAGATCCTGCCGGGACTCGTCGACACGCGGACGAAGCTGACCCGCAACATCCCGTTGAACGTGCCGCTCATCTCCGCGGCGATGGACACTGTCACCGAGGCGTCCATGGCCATCGCGATGGCCCAGCACGGCGGCATGGGCGTCATCCACAAGAACCTCGACATCGCCGAGCAGGCCGCTCATGTGCGCCGCGTCAAGAAGTTCGAGAGCGGCATGGTCGTCAATCCCGTGACGATCCATCCCGACCAGACGCTTGCCGACGCCCGCGCGCTGATGAACGCCTATCATATCAGCGGCATTCCCGTGGTCGAGCGCGACACCGGACGGCTTGTCGGCATCCTCACCAACCGCGACGTGCGCTTCGCAACCGACCCGAACCTCCGCGTCTACGAACTGATGACGCGGGAGAACCTGATCACCGTCACCGGCGATGTCGGGCCGGAAGAAGCACGCCGCCTGCTGCACCGGCACCGCATCGAGAAACTATTGGTCGTGGACGATGCGTATCGCTGCATCGGCCTGATCACGGTCAAGGACATGGACAAGGCGCAGGCGCATCCGCTGGCCAACAAGGACGAGCTCGGGCGGCTGCGCGTCGCCGCCGCGACCGGCGTGGGCGATGACGGGGCGGCGCGGGCCGAGGCGCTGGTCCGCGCCGAGGTGGATGTCATCATCGTCGACACGGCGCATGGGCATTCGCAAGGCGTGCTCGACGCCGTAACCCGGATCAAGAAGCTGTCGAACTCTGTGCAGGTCGTCGGCGGCAACGTCGCGACTCCGGAAGGCGCGCTGGCGCTGATCGAGGCGGGGGCGGACGCGGTGAAGATCGGCATCGGGCCGGGCAGCATCTGCACGACGCGCGTGGTCGCGGGCGTCGGCGTGCCGCAGTTCACCGCGGTGCTGGAATGCGCGGCCGTGTGCCATGCGCATGGCGTGCCGGCGATCGCCGACGGCGGCATCCGCACCAGCGGCGACGTGGTGAAGGCGATCGCCGCGGGCGCGGATGCGGTGATGCTCGGCAGCCTGTTCGCGGGCACCGACGAAGCCCCGGGCGAGGTGTTTCTGTATCAGGGCCGCTCGTTCAAATCCTATCACGGCATGGGCAGCATCGGCGCGATGGCGCGCGGCTCGGCCGACCGCTACTTCCAGCAGGAGATTACGGACACGCTGAAATTCGTCCCGGAAGGGATCGAGGGACGGGTGGGCTACAAGGGTCCGATGGCGGCTGTGGTGCACCAACTCGTTGGCGGCTTGCGCGCCGGCATGGGCTACACCGGCAGCGGGGATATCGGCGAACTGCAGCGCAACGCGCGGTTCCGTCGCATCACCGGCGCGGGCCTGCGTGAGAGCCATGTGCATGACGTGGCGATCACGCGCGAGGCGCCGA
Source organism: Acetobacteraceae bacterium (assembly GCA_036265085.1). Taxonomy (GTDB): domain Bacteria; phylum Pseudomonadota; class Alphaproteobacteria; order Acetobacterales; family Acetobacteraceae; genus DATAPS01. The sequence goes on from DATAPS010000131.1 coordinate 4,183, forward strand.
ACTACCGGCAGGAAGCCTGATGGCGTCAGTCGATGTTGCGGTTTTCGATGCCTACGGAACCTTGCTGGACCTCAACTCGGCGGTGGCACGCCACGCAGAGCGCGTTGGGCCGGACTGGGAGCGCCTGAACACGGACTGGCGCACCAAGCAGACCGAATACATCTGGGTCCGCAGCCTCGCCGGACCCGCGCAGCACCGCGATTTTGCGGTGCTGACTGAGGAGTCGCTGCGTTACGTCGCCAAGCGCCACGGGATCGAGGACCAGGCGCTGATTGCCGATCTCCACGGCGCCTACGGCGATCTCGCGGCCTATTCCGATGCCGCGCCGATGCTGCGGGAGTTGCGGGAGCGCGGGATCGGGCGCGCGATCCTCTCGAACGGCACACCTGCCATGCTCGACCAGAACGTGCGCGCGGCTGGACTGACCGGGCTGCTCGACGATCTGCTCAGCGTCGAGGCCGTCGGCGTCTACAAGCCGGACCCGCGCGTCTACCGGCTGGTGACGGAGCGCTACAAGGTGCAGCCGCAGCGGGTCGCGTTCCTTTCGTCGAACCCGTGGGATGCCTTCGGGGCGATGTGCTTCGGGTTTCGGGTGTTCTGGGTCAATCGGCGCGGGCTGCCGGTCGAGTATGGGCTGGATAGGACGGCAACGGTCATCACGGGATTCGCCGAGCTGCCCGACCTCCTGACGTGACGCCCGCCGCCCGCGTCGCGGCGGCCATCGAGCTGCTGGCGGCCATCGAGAACGCGCCGCGCAAGCCGGCCGACGCGGTCGCCAACGACTTCTTCCGCTCGCGCCGCTACATCGGGTCTGGCGACCGGCGCGCGGTGTCGGAACGCGCATGGCAGGTGCTGCGCGGCTGGCGCCGCCTCGGCTGGTGGCTCGCGCGTACCGGCGCTCCCGCGACGCCGCGGCTGCTGGTGGCCGCCTCGCTGCTGCTGGAAGGCTGGGCGATGGACGGGGTCGCCCAGGCGTTCTCGGGCGGGAGCTTCGCGCCGCAGCCGCTGGTGGGGGCGGAGCAGGCCATCCTGCGGCGGATCGCGGGCCATACACTTGAGCATCCGGAGATGCCGGAGGACGTCGCGCTCGAGATCCCTGACTGGCTCCTGCCTTCGTTGCGCGCGCGGTTCGGCGAGGCGCTGGCGGTCGAGATGGCCGCGCTGTCCGAGCCCGCTCCGCTGGACCTGCGGGTCAATCTGCTCAAGGCGACGCGCGAAAAGGCTCTCGAAGCGCTCGGTGGGGAAGGGATCGAGGCGGTACCGACCCCGATCTCGCCCTGGGGTCTGCGGATCGCCGGGCGGCGGGCGGTGACGACTGGGGCGGCATTCCAGGCGGGGCTTGTCGAGATCCAGGACGAGGGCAGCCAGATCGTCGCGGCGCTGGTCGGCGCGAAAGCGGAAATGCGAGTGGCCGATTGGTGTGCCGGGGCTGGGGGCAAGACGCTCGCGCTCTCCATGGCAATGGGCAATCGCGGCCACATCGCCGCTTGCGACGTCTCGGTGCACCGGCTCGATGCGGCGGTGCGGCGGCTGCGGCGGGCGGGCGTGCACAATGTCGAGCGCCATCTCGTCACCCCCGGCGACAAGTGGGCGAAGCGGCGGGCCGGGACGTTCGACCGCGTGCTGGTGGATGCGCCGTGCACGGGGGTGGGCACGTGGCGCCGCAATCCGGACGCACGGATCCGGCTCGCGCGGCGGGACATGGACGAGCTGTTGCCGAAGCAGGGTGAAATTCTGGTCAGCGCATCACGTTTGGTTCGCAAAGGCGGCAGGCTCGTCTACGCTACCTGTTCCGTGCTACCCGAGGAGAACGAGGGACAGGTGCAGGCATTCCTTTCCGCTGATCCGGCATTTGCGCTGGTGCCCCTCGCGGACGCCTGGGAGCTACCGGTCCCTACGCCCGGCCCCGGACCGATGCTGACGCTGAGCCCTCGCCGCCACGGCACCGACGGCTTCTTCGCAGCCGTCCTGGAGCGGACCGCGTGATCACCATCCGTCGCGCCCGGCCGGGCGATGCGGCGGCGATCGGCGCGGTCCATGTCGCGGCCTGGCGGAGCGCCTATGCGGGCATTCTGCCGGACTCCTATCTCACCCGGATGTCGGTCTCCCGCCAGGCGCTGCACTACGATGCGACGATCCGCGCCGGCGTCGGCGTCCACGTCGCGACGGCCTCGGGCCTCGATCTCGGCGCAGGCGGGCGGGGGCCGCGCGTCGTCGGGTTCGTGACGGGCGGGCCGACACGGGAGCGGCCCAGCTTCTTGCACGCGCCGATGCATGACCTCGGCGACGGCGAGATCGAGACGCTATACGTGCTCGACGACTGGCGGGAGCGCGGCCTCGGGCGGCGGCTGATGCGAGCGGCGGCGGCGCATCTGGCGATGGCGGGGTGCCGCTCGGCGTTCCTGTGGGTGCTGCGGGACAACCCGAGCCGCTGGTTCTATACGCGCCTCGGGGGCAAGCCGGTCGCTGAGGCGACAATCCAGGTCGGCGGGTCGCCCGTCGTGCAGACGGCTTATAGCTGGTCGCCGATCGAGCGGTTGGCGGAGGCGACGTCTAAGGCGTCCTGATCGTCAGCGATACCAGTCGCAGGGCGGCGCGCGAGACCGGCGCGGCGAGCTTGCGCCGCGCCGGATCGACCGGCCGGATGGTGCGGAAGGCGAGACGGAGGATCCCGTCCGGCGCCGCGGCGGCGGGGATCACGATCGTCGAGTCGGTTACGGTGCCGTCGTGCAGCTCGAGCGTCGCGGCATGCTGCCGTCCCGCGCTCACCTCGACGCGCCGTCTGCCGCCGGCGGCGGCGGCGATCGCGCCGAGACGCAGCGTGACCGCGACGGGACCTTCGCGCGGCAACGCGATCAGCAACGTGTTGAATGGACCCTCCGACCAGATCTCTCCGTCTGCCTGAACCCATCCCGTTCCGAGCAACGGGGCGAGAGCGCCGCCCGTGACGGCGGTGCCGATACACGTGCACGGCAGTTTGTCCGCGGCGGAGACGGGTTTGCCGGGCATCACGCCGATGTCGCGGCCGCATAACGTCACGTGATCCGCGGCGGCGCAGGTCGCGTCCCGCCCGAGCAGCGCCGGGCGCAGCTGTGTAGCGATGTCGGTCCCGAAGAATGCGCGCAGCTCGCCCCGTTGCAGCGGGAGCTCCAGCGCATCCGCGCGCACCATCTCGCAACTGAACCAAGCCGGCGTCCGCCCGAGGCCGATCTCGCCCAGCCGCGCGCCCCGGGCCGCGGCGTGCAGCAGCAGCGTCTCGGCAGGCGCACGCAGGCCATAGGGCGTGTCGCAGCCGGGATAGGGCGCGACCGAAACGAGTGTCGCGGCGGCTGGGATTGCCGGCACCTGCTGCGGCGTCCCGCTGTCCAGCAGCGCCTGCACATCCGCGCGAAAAGGCGCGGTGTCGGCGATCTGGAGCGCCATTGCCGCGATCAGCAGCGGCACGGCGGCGGAGCGCGGGAGCCGCATGACGCCTGCGACGCTGAACAGCATGATCGCATAGCCGACCGGCCAGAACGCGCGCCCCGGCGCGCGGAACGCGGCGAATATGTCCTCCCAGGGCTTGGCGCCGAGATCGAGCAGAAGCCGATGCCCCGCGTAGATGCGGCTGCTCAGTGACAGCAGCGTCAGCCCCGCCATCACGATGACCAGGGCGGGATAGCGCACCGGCCATGCCGGGCGGCGGCCCACACCCGCGCCGATCGCGGCCGCCACGAGCAGGAGCAGCGTTCCGGCGCCGATCCAGTTGAAGCCCTCATACTGCCCGCCGGTTGCATCGATGACCGGCAGGTCGCGGCCGAATACGCCAGAATGCTGCGGCCAGATCGGCGACAGGAGGTTCATCGACAAGACGACGAACCCTTTGTCGCCGCCGCCGAGCGGCCCGCTCAGCAAGGTCAGCACCGCAAGCGGCGCCGCCGCTGCGAGCGCGAACAGCGCCCATTCCCGGAGCCATCCCGGACGGCGCACGAGGGCGGCATGCAGCGGCACGATCGCGAGCACCGCGGCGGTGAGCGCATACAGATACGGTTGCGTCATCACTGCCAGCAGCAACAGCGCGAGCGGCGCGGCCAACCCCATCGGACGGTCGCGATGCCGGAAGACGAGGCCGAGCGCCAGCAGCAGTTCGAAATGCGCGCAGAGATTGAGGTGGCCGACCCGGCTGAGCTGCGCCGGCCAGAACGCGGCCAGCACGGCCGCCGCGATGGCCGGCCCCGTCCGAAGCCCCAGGCCGCGGGCCGCATAGACTGCGGTGATCGGCTGCAGCAGCCAGCACAACGTCCAGAACGGGGCGAGCAGATCGATCGGGGCGCCGCCCGCGATGGACGCCCGAACCTTGGCGATCAGCGAGACGAGCGGGTTGCTGTCGGTCAGCGCGACGGACACACCGCGGGGCCAGAACAGCGTCCGGGCGTCGAGCAGGGGCCAGCGCCACGAATCCGCTTGGAACGCGAGATGGCCGGTGATCGCCTGTGCCACATCCGGGGTCGGCGACTGCCAGCCGGGGCCGCCGCCGAGCGCTGCTTCCGGTGTGATGGTCGCCAGGATCGCGGCCACGCCGATCAGGGTCGCGAGACCATAGACGAGGAGGGGGGACGACGTCCGAGCGGTCATGACGGCAGCCCTAGCACGGGCCACTGCACCGCGCCCAAGCGGGACTTGCGGCGCGACGCGCTGCATGCTGCAAGGCCTCGCACCGTGAAAACCGAGGTGCACGCAATGGCCGCCGACGAGACTGCGCCCGAGGCGGACCGGATCCTTATTCTCGACTTCGGCAGCCAGTTCACGCAGCTCATCGCGCGGCGCGTGCGCGAGCAGGGCGCCTATTGCGAGATCTGGCCCTTCAACGTCGATCCCGCCCGCATCCGCGCCTTCGCGCCACGCGGAATCATTCTGTCCGGCGGCCCGGCGAGCGTCACGACAACCGAGAGCCCGCGTGCGCCGGAAGAAGTCTTCGAAGCGGGGGTGCCGGTGCTCGGCATCTGCTACGGCGAGCAGACGATGTGCGCGCAGCTCGGCGGCGAGGTGAGCATCAGCGACCACCAGGAATTCGGCCGCGCCTATCTCGCCGTCGTCCAGCCCTGCGCGCTGTTTGGCGGCGTCTGGGAGCAGGGCGCGCGCGAGCAGGTCTGGATGAGCCACGGCGACCGGGTGACGCGGCTGCCGCCGGGATTTCGCGTGGTCGGCGTCAGCGACGGCGCGCCGTTCGCGGCGATCGCGGACGACGAGCGGCATTTCTACGGCGTGCAGTTCCATCCCGAGGTCGTGCACACCCCGCACGGCGCACAGCTGCTGCGGAATTTCGTGCGGGTCATCGCGAATTGTCCGGGCGACTGGACGATGGGTGCCTTTCGTGACGTGGAAGTCGCCCGGATTCGGGATCAGGTCGGCGATGCGCGTGTGATTTGCGGGCTCTCCGGCGGCGTCGACAGCTCAGTGGCGGCGGTGCTCATTCACGAGGCGATCGGCAGCCAGCTGACCTGCATCTTCGTCGATCACGGACTGCTGCGCGCGGGGGAGGCGGAGGAGGTGGTGCGCACCGTCCGCGACCGCTTCAACATCACGCTGGTCCATCGCGATGCCTCCGACATGTTTCTCGACGCGCTGGACGGCGTCACCGATCCGGAGGTGAAGCGCAAGACGATCGGAAAGCTGTTCATCGACGTCTTCGAGGAGGAGGCGGCGCGAATCGGCGGCGCTGATTTCCTCGCGCAGGGGACGCTCTATCCGGACGTGATCGAGAGCGTCAGCTTCACCGGCGCCCCCAGCGTCACGATCAAGTCGCACCACAATGTCGGCGGCTTGCCGGCGCGGATGCGGATGCGGCTCGTCGAGCCGCTGCGCGAACTATTCAAGGACGAGGTGCGCGCGCTCGGCCGCGAGCTCGACCTGCCGGAGAGCATCGTCGGCCGGCATCCGTTCCCCGGGCCCGGGCTCGCGATCCGCGGTCCCGGCGCGATCACGCCCGAGAAGCTGGAGACGCTGCGGCGCGCGGATGCGATCTTCCTCGAGGAGATCAGGCTGGCCGGGCTCTACGACGCGATCTGGCAGGCCTTCGCCGTGCTGCTGCCGGTGCGCACGGTCGGCGTGATGGGCGACGGCCGCACCTACGACTTTGCCTGTGCGCTGCGGGCGGTGACCAGCACGGACGGCATGACGGCGGATGTCTATCCGTTCGACATGGCGTTCCTGACGCGGGTGGCGAACCGGATCGTCAACGAGGTGCGGGGGATCAACCGGGTGACGTACGACATCACCAGCAAGCCGCCGGGGACGATCGAGTGGGAGTGAGGGGGAGTAGTATCGGATAGCAGAGGACACTCGGGCGAATCCTAGGCTATCGATAGTAGTCGATAGAGTCTAAGCGACCCGCAGATCTGCCGCTCCGTCGGGCGTCTCCCCGCTCTTCGAATGGGGCCCATACGCCGATTACTGCTCCTTCTTGAACAAATCCTGGAAGATGAGCTGGCCCCAAGTGCGGCCGCGTGCGTGCACCAGCGCGCCACCCTCGTTGAGCTTTCCCAGCTTGACGGGTGCGAACCCGAGTTGTTTGGCCAAGGCCGCCAC
>DATAPS010000132.1:0-2034 GCA_036265085.1 Acetobacteraceae bacterium
CATCGTGTTCTCCTCAAGTCCGGGAGAGCTGGGGAGCAGGCTTCCCGGATCCCTCGAGAGCTTTACTCTGAACCAGATTGAATAGAGCACCGGCAGAAACACGAGGATCAGCACTGTCCCGCCGGCGGTGCCACCAATCAGCGTGTAGGCCAGTGAACCCCAGAAAACCGACTGCGTCAGCGGGATGAAGGCTAATACCGCGGCGAGCGCGGTCAGCAACACCGGGCGGGCACGTTGGACCGTGGCCTCGACCACGGCATGGTAGTTGTCGAGGCCATCTGCGTGGTTGGTGTGAATTTGGGCGATCAAGATCAGCGTGTTGCGCATCAGGATCCCGGACAGCCCGAGCAGACCCAGGATCGCATTGAACCCGAATGGCTGGTGGAAGATCAGGAGGATCGGCACGGCGCCGATCAGGCCCAGCGGGGCCGTGAGGAACACCATCACCATCGCCGAGATCGACCGCACCTGGAAGACGAGCACCACCAGCGTGAGCACCAGCATGATCGGGAAGACTGTCGCCAAGGCGGTGTTCGCCTTGAGCAAGGCTTCGATATTGCCGCCTACCTCGACGTGATAGCCGTCCGGCAGCGTTGCCTCGAACGGTTTCAGCGCCTTCTCGATCTGCATCGAAACCTCGGGCGGCTGAAACGCCTCGTCGATATCGCTCTGCACGGTGATGGTCGGGATGCGGTCGCGGCGACGCAGGATCGGGTCCTCGGGGCGCGATTCGATGTGCCCGACCTGGTTTACCGGGATGATCTTGCCTTGCTTGTTGATCAGGGTTAGCTCGCCGAGCTTCGCGGGATCCAGCCGATCGGAGCCCGCACTGCGCGCAACCAGATCAACCGTGCGGATATCTTCGCGGATCTGCGTGACGCTCGTACCGGTGAGAAGGAACTGCAGCTGGTCCGCGGCCTCGGTCGGAGCGAGCCCGATCAATTGCAGCCGCTGCTGGTCGAGCACGAAATGCATCGTCGGCACGCGCTCGCCCCAATCCTGGTTGACGTCCCGCGTGTTCGGATTCTCTCGCATCACGGCGTCGACCTTGTCGGCAATCCCGCGCAACACGCTCGGGTCCGGCCCCATCACGCGGAACGCGATCGGAAAATGCTGATAGGGACCGAAGACGAGCTGAGCCACGCGGAGCCTCGCCTCCGGCGCCAGCCCTTGCTCAATACGGTCGCGCAACCGCAGCTTCAGGCGATCGCGGGCCTCGGCGTCCGGCGTCAGGACGATGATCTTGGCGAAGGACGGATCGGGCAGCTCCGGATTGTAAGCGATGAAGAAGCGCGGCGCGCCGCCACCGACATAAGTCGTGACGATCTTCGCCTCCGGCTGCTGCATCAGCCATGCCTCGACTTTCTTGGCCACGGCGTCTGTCGCCTCGATGCTGGTGCCTTCAGGCATCTGCACCTGGGCTAGAAGCTCGGGGCGATCGGAGTTAGTTCTCGGCGCTGGTGCGCGGCATGGACGGAAAGCCGGTCACCGTGCGGACCTTTGGCCTCGGCAGCGAAAAGATCGCGCGGTCGCTGAGCGGCCATAATGTCGAGCCGGCGGACCCCGCCCTCGGCTTGCGGGCGATCCGCCTGTCACTGCAGGATCGCCGCCTGTTGGACCCGCAGCTGGCGGCGATGCTGCACGCCGCGAGCGACGGGCCGCTGCGCATCCTGTTGCCGATGATTTCGACGGCCAACGAGATCCGCCGCGTGCGCGAGGCGGCCGACCAGGTCGCACGGCGGCTGCGGCGGCGCGGCGTGCGGCTGCCCAAAACCCTGCCGCCATGGGCGCGATGATCGAGGTGCCGGGCGCGGCGCTGGCTGCCGATGCGCTCGCCGCGGAGGCGGATTTCTTCGCGTCGGCACCAACGATCTGGTCCAATACACCCTGGCGATCGACCGCAGCGACGAGCAGGTCGCCCATCTCTACAACCCGCTGCATCAGGCGGTGCTGCGGCTGATCCAGTTCGCGGTCGAAGCGGCATTGCGCCGCGGCATGCCTATCAGCGTGTGCGGCGAAATGGCCGGCGAGCCG
>DATAPS010000133.1:0-8391 GCA_036265085.1 Acetobacteraceae bacterium
AGCAGTAGATCGGGATGCGCGCGCGACGGACGAAGCGCCGGAGCGACCCGGATCGAGCCGGGGCGGGTCCGAGCGTGTCGACCGTCGCGCTGTTCAAGGCTCACACTCCGTAAAGGCCGGCTTCCTTCAGGAGCTGATCCGTCTGCGTCGCGAGCCGATGAATGACGTCGCTGACCTTCTTCGGGTCGTCCTTCAGCGAGGGGTCGACGAACGCCGCGGGCAGCTGGTCGGCGACGCGCGTCTGGATTTCGTCCCAGGGCGGCAGCACCGGCTCGAGATAATAGACCATCTCCTTCGGTGGATCGACGAACACCTGATATTGCGGCGTCTGCTTGATCAAAGGCGACCAGTCCATCTCGCCGCTGCGCCCGGCGACCCAGCCGCTCATCTGCGTCAGCTTCACCATGTTGACGGGCTGCGTCGCGAACATCACCCAATCCCACGCGAGCTTCTGGTTCTTGCTCTTGCCGCTCACGGTGAGGCTGTCGAAATGCAGCAGCGTCTTGTGCGGCTGGCCGTCGCGCCAGCGCGGGATCATCGCGACGCCGAAGTCGAGCGTCGGGTTCTTCTTCTGGATCTCGCCGATCACCCAGGCCTCGCGGAACAGCATGGCGGTGTTGCCCGCGACGAAGGCGTCGCTATCGTGCTGCACCTTCGGATCGTCAACGTGGTACTTCTGCACGGCGTCGATGTAGTATTGCAGCGCGTCCCGGCCGGCCTGGTTGTCGTAGTTCTGGTGGTATTTCCCCGCGGCGTTCTTCGCGATGATCGACCCGCCCGCCGGCTCGAGCACGAAGCGGAATTTTTCGCAGATCCCGCTGCCCTGGCCCGAGAGGCGCAGGCTCATGCCGCTGCGCGTCATCTTGCCGGAGCTGTCGATCTTCACCAGCTTGCGCGCGGCCTCCATCATGTCAGGGAAGGTTTCCGGCGCGGCGTCGAGTCCGGCTTCCTTGAAGTACGTCCTGTTCCAGAACAGCGCATCATTGGAGATCAGCAGCGGCAGGCCGTAGCTCTTGCCCCCCATCGTGAAGTGGTCGACCGCCTGCGGAATCCAGTTTTTCTTGAGGTAGGCATCGACCTCCGAGCTGTTCGGCTGGATCAGCCCGGCCTCGGCATAGGTCGAGGTGATGTTGGTGCCGACGTCGAACACGTCAGGGCCCGTGCCGGTGGGGATCGCGGCGTTCAGCTTCTGCTCGTGTTCGCGGAGCGTGGTGCTGAGCACATTGGTCGATACGCCCGGATTGGCCTTGGCGAAGTCCGCGCTGACCGCCTGGTACCAGGGCACCAACTCGGGATATCCCGTCCAGATCTGCAGCACGGTATCGGCGGCGCGCGCCGGACGGGGGCGGGCCGCGGCGAGCGTGGCGCCCCCCGCCAGCGCGAGCACGAAACGGCGGCCAAGATACGGTCCGTTGGCGGACGTCGTCATTGGTGTTGTCTCCCTAAACCCGGGACGACCTTAAATCGGTCTTTGAAGGAAAAGCGAGACCTCCGAGGGTAAGCGGAACTGGCGGCCGGCGTTTCCCTTCGCGGGCGTTCCGGCTATGCTGGGCGCGTAAGGGAGAGCGGGCGTTCCGGCTATGCTGGGCCCGTAACGGAGAAGAGCATGCGGAAACGTTGTCTTGCCTTTGCGGGGCTCGCCTCCGTCGCACTCATCGCGTCGGCCCGTGCGGCCCCGGTCACCCAGGACGACTTCCTGGTCGCGACGACCGGCAACCTCGTCGCCCTTTGCGGGGCCGCCGAGACTGACCCGCTGTACACGGCGGCGCGTAATTTCTGCCATGGCTTCGGGATCGGCACGTATCGCGCGCTCGCGATCCAGGAAGCCGCGTCACGGGCAAAGCGCAAAATGTTCTGCATGCCTCCGAACGAACCGACGCGCGATCAGGCGATGGCGGCTTTCGTCCAGTGGGCGAGCGCCCGTCCAAGCACGCTCGCGAGTGCGCCGACAGACGGGATCGCAGAGTTTCTCATTTCTCACTACCCGTGCCGTTGATCCGGAGGAAATGACGCGATGCGCAAAGCGACGATGCTGCTGCTGCTCGGCGCCGCTCTTGTAGCGGGCTGCACGGGATTGAACGACACGCAGCAGCGTGCCCTGACCGGCACCGCCGCCGGCGCCGGCATCGGCGCGGTGGCCGGCGCCATCGGCGGCAATGCCGGCCTCGGCGCTGTCGTGGGTGGCGCGGCCGGCCTCGCGGGCGGGCTGATCTACGACAGCGTCAAGAAGAACGAGGCGGCCGCCTACCAGGAGGGCTACTCGGCCGGCCGCAGCAAGCAGCCAAAGCAGCAATGACCGGATCGCCCGGGCGCGGCGTCACGACAGCAGCGTGACCTTGCCCGTGGCCAGGTCGTAATAGCCGGCGGCGACGCTCAGCTCGCCCCGTTTCACGAAGTCGGCCAGCACCGGTGAGGCATCGCGCAGCAAGCCGGCCTGGATCATCGCGTTCGCTTTCCCGGCGACCGTCAGATCGCCGTTCGCGCGATCGATCGCGGGACGGATCAGGCGATAGAGCGTGCTGATCTGTCCGGGCACCGCCGTCCCGTCCATCGCGGCTTTCACGGCGCCGCATCCGGAATGCGCGAGCACGAGGATCGTCTTCGTGCCGAGCACGGCGGCGCCGTATTCGAGGCTCGCGATGATCTCGGCGCTGGCGACGTTGCCGGCGACGCGGGTGACGAAGACGTGGCCGATGCTCTGATCGAAGATGAGCTCGACGGGCACGCGCGAGTCGGCGCAGGAGAGGACGGCCGCGAACGGTTCCTGCTTGGCGACTGTGTTCTGCTTGAGGATGTCCAGGTCTTCCTGGAATGACGCGAGCTGCTTCGCAACGAACCGGTCGTTCCCGTCCATCAGCGACTTGAGCGCGGCGTCGGGCGAGAGCGTGCTTTGCGCCCGCGCCGCCGGGGCCAAGGTCGTTGCCGCGAGCAGGCCGCCGCCGGCGATGCGCAAGGCGGCGCGACGGCTGAATTGTACCGGTTCGGCGCAGCACAGGCAGCTTCTTGGTGAATGAACCGTCATGATGGGTCTCCCGAGCGCAGACTAGCGGTGTCCGCATGTCCCGTCATGCACGTTTCGATGTCAGCGCTCGCCTTGCCGTTTCCGCGGCCGCGCGACTAGGGTGCGACGACACTCACCCGTTACCGAAGATCCCCCCCGCATGACCGAGACCGAGAAGACCGCGGACGCCGCCCCGGCGCCCGTTCCTGAGCCGCGCCGCTTCGAGACCACGCACAGCGGCAGCTTCCACGGCAGTTTCGTCACCTACCGCTGCGTCGCCGACGAAACGCATGTCGAGGACAAGGACGCCAAGCCGCGCGTCTCGATCTTCTCGTTCTCCTATCTCGCGGAGACGAGCGAGCCGCACGCGCGCCCGGTGACGTTCGTGTTCAACGGCGGCCCGGGCTCGTCGTCGATGTGGCTGCACATGGGCGCGATCGGCCCGCGCAACATCCGCGTGCCCGGCGACGGCACGGCCGCCGGCGCCGGGCCGTACGATGTCGCGCACAACGATTTGTGCAATCTCGACCTGACCGACCTCGTGTTCATCGACCCGCCGGGCACCGGGTTCAGCCGCATGATCGGAACCTACAAGCCGGAGGACGGCTGGGGTCTCGATGCAGACGCGGAGATCATCGCGGATTTCATCAAGGCCTGGATGACCAAGCACCGCCGTTGGGCCTCGCCGCGCTTCCTGTGCGGCGAGAGCTACGGCACGACGCGGGCCGTCTCCGTCGCGGGCAAAATGGCGGGCGGGCTGGCGGGCGTCGCGTTCAATGGGATCGCGCTGATCTCGGTGATCCTCGATTTCCACAACGCGCGCTTCGAGAAGGGCAACGCGATGCCCGACGTATGCTTTCTGCCGACCTATACCGTGACCGCGCTGCATCACGGCCGGATCGACCCCGCGCCGGCCGATCGCGACACGTTCCTGACGGAGGTGCGGCGGTTCGCGCAGGCGGAGTATCTCCCGGCCCTGTTCGCCGGCAGCCGGCTCGGCGAGGCCGAACTGTCGGCGGTGGCGAAGAAGCTTGCAGGCTACACCGGGCTGCCGGTCGCCTGGCTCGAACGGACGCGACTGCGGATCGAGGCGGGGCGGTTCCGCAAGGAGCTGCTGCGCGACGCGGGACGCACGGTGGGGCGGTTCGACAGCCGCTACACGGGCGTGGATTTCGATGCTGTCGGCGAATTGCCGGACGCCGACCCGTCGTCCTATGCGATCGACAGCGCCTACGTGACGTCGGTGAACGACCATCTCACGCGCGTGCTCGGCATCGATTGGGGCCGCACCTACGTGGCGTTCAATCGCGACATCCTCGGGAAATGGGACTGGACCGGCCCGAAGAAGGAGGCGCCGCCGCGTTGGCCAGGTTATGTGAACGTGGCACCCGTGCTCGGCATGCTACAGCGCGAGAATCCGAAGCTGCGCGTGCTGGTGGCGAACGGCCTGTATGACATGGCGACGCCGTTCTTCGCCGCCGAGACAACGATCGCCGGCAACGGGATCGACGCGTCGCGGGTACGGATGACCTACTACGAGGCCGGGCACATGATGTATTTGCACGAGCCGTCCTTCGCGGCGCTGGTGCAGGACCTGCGCGCGCTGATCGCCGGATAATCGGAGACAGACGCATGTCACGCCCGGTCGACGCCGCCATCGCCACGATCCGCGACCTGCTCGGCGAGCGGCTCTCGACCGCAGCAGCCGTGCGCGACCACCACGCCCACGGCGAGGACCCGCAGCCGCCCGTGCGGCCGGATGGCGTGGCGTTCGTCGAGACATCGGACGAGGCGGCGCGGGTGCTCGCGGTCTGCGGAGAGCACGACGTTCCCGTGGTCCCGTTCGGCGCGGGCACGTCGCTCGAGGGGCATGTGACGCCGGTGCGCGGGGGCATCACCCTCGACCTCTCCCGCATGACCCGCATCCTGGAGGTCAATGCGGCCGACATGGACTGCCGGATCGAGGCGGGAGTCACACGCCCGCAGCTGAACGCGGAGTTACGCGACCAGGGCCTCTTCTTCCCCGTCGATCCCGGTACCGCCGATTGCACCATCGGGGGGATGTGCGCGACGCGGGCCAGCGGCACCAACGCGGTGCGCTACGGCACGATCCGCGAGCAGGTGCTGGGCCTGACGGTAGCACTCGCGGACGGGCGGATGATCCGCACCGGCGGGCGGGTGCGGAAATCGGCGGCGGGATACGACCTGACGCGGCTGTTCGTGGGATCGGAGGGGACGCTCGGCGTCATTACCGAGATCCAGCTCCGTCTGCACGGGATCCCCGAGGCGATCTCCGCCGCAACCTGCCAGTTTTCCGAGCTGGGGGCGGCGGTGGAGACGGTGATCGGGATCCTGCAAGCCGGCATCCCGGTCGCGCGGATGGAGCTGCTCGACGACGTGCAGATCGGCGCGTGCATCGCCTACTCGAAGCTCGAAGGCCTCGACGCATCCCCGACCCTCTTCTTCGAGTTCCACGGATCGGAGTCGGGTGTCGCGGAACAGGCGCAGCTTGCGGAGGAAATTGCGGTCGCCGAGGGCGCGAGCGGGTTCCGCTGGGCGACCGAAGCGGAGCAGCGATCGAAGCTGTGGCAGGCCCGGCACGACGCCTACTGGGCGGCGCTGGCGCTCAAGCCGGGCCACAAAGGGCTCACGACCGACGCGATCGTCCCGATTTCCAAGATGACCGAGGCGATCCTCGGCGCCCGGGAAGACATCGCCGCCTCCGGATTGACCGCGCCGATCGTGGGCCATGTCGGCGACGGCAACTTCCACACGGTCATCCTGGTCCCGCCCGAGCCGGACGGCATCGAGCGCGCGTGGGCGCTGGACCGGAAGATCGTCGGGCGTGCGCTGGCACTCGGCGGGAGCTGCAGCGGCGAGCATGGCGTCGGGATCGGCAAGCGAGAATTCCTGCTCGACGAGCACGGGGCGGAGGCGGTCGCGGTGATGCGCGCGGTCAAGGCCAGCCTCGATCCGCGCGGCATCCTCAATCCCGGCAAGATCTTCCTCAACTAGCCGCATGCGCGCGCCGTTCGGGATCGTGCGAGCGACCCTGCAGGGCGCGGGGGCACATGGCGTCACCATCGGCGCGGCGGGCTGCGCCTTCTTCACCGTGCTCGCCCTGTTTCCCGCGATGAGCCTGCTGATCGACCTCTACGGCCTGCTCCTCAACCCGCGCAGCGTCGAGGTGCAGATGAACACCCTCGGCGCGCTGCTACCACACGAGACGTTCCTGCTGATCGATCGCTGGACCCGCCATCTCGTCCTGCATTCGAAGCAGACGCTCGGGACCGGCGTGGTGATCAGCACGCTCCTCACGCTGTTCAGCGCCGGAAGCGGCACGCGGGCGTTGCTGGCGACCTTGGCCGCGACCCATGGCGGGACGCGGATCACGCGCGCCTGGCGGCAGCAGGTCGTCGCGCTCGGCGTCACGATGGCGGCGATCCTCGCGGCGGTGCTCGCGGTCGCGATGATGACCCTGATGCCGGTGGCGATGGCGATGCTGAATCTGCGGCGGCCGTTCACACCGGTCATGCACGCGATCGGAACGGTGATGCTGATCGGCATTGGCGGCGTGTTCCTGGGCCTGCTCTACCGTGCGGCGCTGCCCGGGCCGCCGCTCGCCAGCGGGCGGCGCCGTCACGTCGTGCCGGGTGCGGTGCTCGCGACCACCCTATGGCTGCTGGCATCCTGGCTGGTCTCGTTCTACGCGGACCATCTCGCCCGCCTCGCCACGACGTACGGACCGATCGGCGCGGTCGTCGGGCTGATGCTCTGGCTCTATGCAACGTTCTATGCGGCCTTGATCGGCGCCGAATTCAACGCACAGCTCAATCGCGCGGCATCCGGCGCGCCGGTCGCCGCGTCCGGACAGTTGAGGGTGGCTGAATGAACGACGAGGACGGCGGCTACAAGGATCCCGCCAGCGAGAAGCGCCTCGGCGCCGAGCCGCAGATCCATCGCACCGCGTCGGTGCGGCAGACGACGTTCGGCATCTTCTGCGAGGTCGGGGCGCGCACGAAGATCGCGGAGAGCAGCTTCGGCGACTACAGCTACGTCGTGAACGACAGCGACATCATCTACACGACCGTCGGAAAATTCTGCTCGATCGCGGCGCAGACGCGGATCAACCCCGGCAACCATCCGCTCGACCGGGTCGCGCTCAACCACTTCACCTACCGCAGCAGCGCCTACGATATGGGCCCGGACGACGCCTCGTTCTTCGACTGGCGGCGGTCCTCCCCGTGCGTGCTAGGGCACGACGTCTGGATCGGACATGGCGCGATGGTGCTGCCGGGCATCAGCATCGGCAACGGGGCCGCGATCGGCGCGGGGGCGGTGGTGACAAAGGACGTGCCGTCTTTCGCCATCGTGGTCGGGGTGCCAGCGAGAATCGTGCGCTATCGCTTCGCGCCCGAGGTGGTCGAGTCGCTCGAACGCATTGCCTGGTGGGATTGGACGCACGAGCAGCTTCGTGTCCGGCTGAACGACTTCCGCAGGCTCGGGGCCGAGGCGTTTTGCGAGAAATACGACGGAGTCTGACCCCGTCCTCGCGCATGACGCCTCGCTTCTCGGCGCAATGCGCAGAGAAGGGGCCGAACAGGTGCGGCAACGGCGCTGCGGAACGCGCTCACGCCCGCAACGGCGGCCCGTGGCTCGTGATGTAGAAACGAAACGGCGGGAACGGGTGCTTGCCGCGCCGCGCCGGCCGCGGCGGCTGCGGCCAGACCGGCGGCGGCAGGCCGGCGGCCTGGGCGGCCTTCTCGGCCTCCACCATCGTGCGGACCGCCGCCCAGTCGACGGTCACGACATCGGCCTGCGAGGGTAGCTTCAGCAGGTCGGGGATCTCGCTCACGCCGAGCATGCGGCAGAGCGAACGCAGGATGCGGACCATGCGGCGCGGCTCGGCGGCGATCATCGCCTGCATCTCGGGGTCTTCCAGCAGCCGCTGCAGCTCGTCGCCATTGCGGCAGGCGATGTTGACCACCCAGCCCCAGCGATCCTTCACGCCGTACTGGGCCAGGAGATTCGGCCGTGGCGTCCGCGCCGAGGGTTTGCGTCTGCGCCCCTGGCCCGGCTCCGGCAGTTTGCGCAGCGTGCCGGCCTGGATGCGTTCGACGAGGGTGACGACGCGGCGGCGGAGGTTTTGCAGCCGCAGGGCGATCAGGTTGAGCAGCGCCCCGGCGACCGCCGGGCCGAGGATGGAGTCCGCCCGATAGCGGGTGCCGAGCCCCTGCAGAACGACCTGGATGACTCTGCTGAAGCGTTCGGTGAGGGGGAGTTGGGCGGGTGCGTTCATGGCGAGAATAAAACCAGAACACGCCCCATTTGGGCGAGGCTTTTCAGGTGGTCGGCGGCGGTAAATCGAGGTGACTTGGAAGTTTAGCGAT
>DATAPS010000134.1:0-8600 GCA_036265085.1 Acetobacteraceae bacterium
ACACGCCAAAGCCGCCGTTCGACAACATCGACCTGCGCCGCGCCGTCTGCCATGCCGTGAACCGGGACGCGATCGCGAAGATCATCACCGGTGCGTACGGCGGCCCGAGTGCGGGCGTCGAATCGCCAGGAAGCTGGGCGACCGGGCCGGAGCTGAAGCCTCCCGCCTACGATCCGGCGCTGGCTCGGAAGTTCCTCGCGTCGTCGGGCTTCTCCGGCACGATCACGATGAGCATCATCCAGCGCGACCCGGACGCGCAGGTCGCACAGCTCATCCAGTCCATGCTCAAGCAGGCCGGCATCGCGCTGCGGATCGAGGTGCTGGAGCGCACGGCCTGGGTCGACAAGGTGCTCAGCGGGAACTTTCAGATGACGTTGCAGGCCGCCGGAACGCCGCGCCCGGATCCGGACCAGACGTTCAGTATGTACTACGCACGCACCGCGACGCAGAACTACTCCAAGATCAACGATCCGGTGATCTTCGACCTGGTTGACGAAGCGCGCCAGGTTTCGGACCAGGCCAAGCGTCGTGCAATGTATATCGAGGTGCAGCAACGCATTCTCGATAACTGCTACCAGTGCTTCTACTACTGGTACCCGAAGATGATGATGCAGCGCAAATCGTTGCAGGGCCTCGTTGTCGAACGCGGCGCCTCGTTCTTCTGCGACCGCGCGTGGATCAAGAGCTGACGCGGCGCGCTCATCGCGAATAGACGTCCTCGCGCACGATCCGATTTCGCATCGGCGTGCCAGCGCGATAGCGCGCGAAATTCTCGGTGATCACTGCGAGGGACCGCTCGGACCTGTCCGGCATCGCTGCGGTGAAGTGCGGGGTGATCAGAACGTTCGGCGCATCCCAAAGCGGGCTCGAGTCCGGCAGCGGCTCGGTCGCCGCCACATCGAGCCCGGCGCCCGCGATCTCCCCGGCATGCAACGCACGGATCAGCGCCGCCTCGTCGATCACGCCACCGCGCGAGAGATTGACGATGACCGCGCTGCGCTTCATGCGCGCGAACTCCCGGGCGCCGATCATGTGGTGCGTCGCATCCGAGAGATTCACCACCAGGGCGAGAATGTCGCATGCGTCGAGGATCGGATCGATGGTCTCGCCCTGGTCCGCGCAATACATGCGGTCCACGCCCGGCGGCGGCGGCAGGTCGCGACGGCGATAACCGAGCACGCGCATCTCGAACGCCTTGCAGCGCTGCGCGAGCGCCGTGCCGGTGTGGCCCATCCCGATGATGCCGACCGTTCGGCCCCACAGCGCCCGCAGCTTCTCCGCGCCCGGATAGCGGAGCCATTGCCTGCGCTTTTGCGCCTCGTAGAATGCGGGGTAGTTCGAGCAGAGCATCAGCATGAACATGATCGCATGTTCAGCGAGAGCGGGGCCGGAGCGGCCTGCGGATCCGGTCACGATCAGGTCCCGCTCGAACACGCCGGGACGCGCCGATTTGGTCAGGCCCGCATGATCGCAGTGCACCCATTTCAGGTTCGGCGCATCGATGAAGCGCGGGTCGAGGTCGCCTGTGATGACGGCGATCTCGGCATCGCGCAGCACAGCGGCGACGCCTTCTTCGTCGCGTTGTGACACGATGACCACCCGGCCGGGCGCTGCGGCTTCCTTCAAGCGCTCCCACTGCGCCGCGTCGAACGGCAGCTCCTGATAAGCCAGCACCGTTCGCTCGCTCATGACTCCACTCCCTCGATCTCGAACGAGCTCGACGACGCGATTCGGAGCCGCAGCACTGAATCAGCTCCGCGCGACGTTCCAGAACACGGGAAACCCCGTCATCACGCCGGTGATGTCCCGCCGAACCGCCGTGGGTTGCAGCAATTGCCCGAGCGGAATGTACGGGACATCGACGAACGCCTGCAGCTGGATGTCGCGCGCGATCTGCTGCCGCGACGCCAGATCCGGCGCCTTCAGCCACGCCGTGCTCAGCTCCTCGAGCCGCGGGCTGTTCGGCCAGCCCGGTGCGGCGCTCGGACCCGACCAGAGCACGGAGTGCGTGATCGGCGTCGTCATGTCCATGCCGCCGCCGAAATTACTGTAGAGATGCCACCCGTTCGGCCCGGTCTCCTTGCGCGTCCGGCGTTGAACGAGCGTGCCCCAATCGGTGGCGACATAGTCGACGTTCATGCCCACGCGCTGCATCAGGTCGGCCGTCACGTCGGCCAGCGCCTTCAGCACCGGAATGTCGGTCGCGCCGAGCAGCACGATCCTCTCGCCCTTGTAGCCTGCGGCCGTCAGCGCGCGCTGCACGACGCCCAGATCGCGTTTGCCGGTCAGCGCCTCCATCCCTGCATCGCTCGCCATCGGCGTTCCGGGACAGAAATAGCCGACCTTGTCCCTCCAGAGGCTGCGGTCGTCGCCGCCCGCTGCCTGCATGAACTCCGCTTGATCGACCGCGCCGAGCAGCGCGCGCCGGATTGCGGGATTGTCGAACGGCGGGTTGAGGTGGTTCATGCGGAAGATACCGACGAAGCCGGTCGGGTCCTGCAGCTGCACGGAGATGTCGCGGTCGGCGCGCAGCAGCGGGTAGAGATCCGGCGGCGGCAGCTCCCACCAATCGAACTGGCCGCCGCGCATCGCGGCGGCCGCGGTCGATGGCTCGGGCTGCACGCTCCACTCCACCCGGTCGAAATTCACCACCTTCGGCCCGCTGGTCCAATCCACCGCCCCCGACGCGCGGGGGACGTAATCGGCGAACCGCTCGTAGGCGTAATGCGCGCCCGGCACCCGCTCGTCCGTCCGAAAGCGGAATGGACCGCTGCCGACCATTTCCGTCACTTGCTTGAACGGATCTGTCGCGGCGATCCGCTCGGGCATGATCGCGGCGATGTTGTTGGTCGCCTTGCCGAGCGCATCGGGCAGTTGCGGAAACGGCGTGTGCAGGCGGAAGACGATGGTGCGGTCGTCGGGCGCCGAGAGCTCGCCGGTCGCGGCCATCAGCAGGCGACCGTAGTTGTCGCGCTTGCTCCAGCGCTGCAGGCTCGCCACGCAGTCGCGCGCCAGCACTTTCGAACCGTCGTGGAATTTCAGGCCGTCGCGCAGCTTCAGCGTCCAGGTGAGCCCGTCCGCATCGACCGTGTGGCCTTCGACCATCTGCGGCGAGGCGCGAAAGCTCGAGTCCCAGCCGTACAGCGTGTCGAATACGAGGTAGCTGTGATTGCGCGTGACGTAGGCCGTCGTCCAGATCGGGTCGAGGATCGCGAGATCCGCCTGGGGCACGAAATGCAGGACCTTGCTGCCCTCCGCCCGGCCGACGCGCGGCGCCGACAAAGCGGAAACGGCAAAGGCGGAGGCGACAAAAGTGCGGCGGCGCATCGGTCGTCCTTTCAAGGAGCGTCGAACCGGTAAAGTCGTGCGGCGGTGTCGTGGAACAGCGCGCGCTGCTCGCCCGCGGAGAAGCCCTGCACGATGTCCTTCGCACGTTCGCAGATGTCCTGGAACGTCATGGCGCGCCGGCCGACCGGGTAGTCCGTCCCGAACATCGCGCGTGCGGGCGTGAACGCCTCGACGCAGCACATCAGCGTCTGCGACCGATCGAGACCGTAGGCGCCGAAATTGGAGAACTTGATCGCGACATTCGGCTGAGCGCCCATCGCGCGCAGGCCGGATCGCCATCTCGCGACGCCCGCGTCATCGCGGTCGATCGGCGTGCCGCAATGGTTCACGACGATCACGAGATCCGGCATCTCCCGCGCGAGCCGGACGACATCATCGGCCTGATACGGATTCATCAGTAATTCGAGGATCATGCCGCGCGCCCGCAGCGCGTCCGCGCCGCGACGCCAGCTCGGATCGTCCATCAGCCCGGCCGGCGCCCACCGCTTCGCCGGGTCGGGATGCCAGCGAATCGTCTCCCGCACGCCGACAGTGCCGGGATCTTCGGCGAGCGTATCCAGCGCGGAGCACACGTCCGGCGACGCGAGCGGTGCCCATGCGATGCGGCGCGCCGCGATCGCGAGCGGACGCGCTAGGCTTTCGACCCACCGCACCTCCTCGGCGAGCGGGCGGCTGCGGTCCCACCCAGCCTCGACGAAGACGGACCCCATCACAGGCTGCGGCCCGGCATCGACGAGGTAATCCGGGACGAGATAGCTGCGCCGCAAGACCTCGAAATTGCCGAACGCCTTGAGCGGCGAATCCGGGTCGGTCATCCAGGGATGCCGGCCCATGGACGCGTCCCAGAGATGATGGTGCGCGTCGATGACCGGCCCATCATAGCGCGCGCCCATCGCGTGCGCGTCAGGTGAACGCCACGTTTTCCAGCGAATACCCGGAGTAGAAGTTCAGCCCGCCCGGCAGGTTCGAGAAGCCGGTTACGTCGCGTGCCATCGCGTAGCCCTGGCTGCGCCAGCACAGGCCGGCGAGCGGAACGACCTCGAGCGCCACCTTCTGCATCTCGTCGTAGATCGCGTGCCGCTTGGCGGGATCGAATTCCGCGCGCCCCTGCGCGAGCAGCTCGTGAATCCGGGGCGTCGGCAGATGCGCGCTGCGTGCGTTGTCCGGCGGCAGGTCGCCATCGATATAGGCGGAGAGGCCGTCCGGATCGTTGTTATCGGGCGCCTGTCCCTGCACACAGAACTCATACTGCCCGCGATTGCCGAGCGAGACGCGCGTCGCCCAGTCCGGCAGATTCAGCGTCACCGCGATCCCGACTTCACCGAGATGCTGCTGCACGATCTCGGCGGTCGATTTGTGCATTCCGTACTGCGCGGTCGCGAGCAGCGTACAGGCGAACCCGCCGCCGACGCCCGCCTCCGCCATCAGCTTCTTTGCGTGATCCGGGTCATATTTCCAGCCGTGCGCGTAGGTCTCGTTGTAGAAGTCACTTTGTTTCGTGATCGGCAGCCCTTCCAGCACGGTGCCGCGGCCGAAGAAGGCTGCCTTGACGATCTCCTCCCGCCGAATCGCGAACGCCGCCGCCTGACGAAGGCGTGCGTCCTTGAACGGACCGCTGCCGCCGTTGAAGGCAAGCGCCATGTAGGGGCCATCTACGGAACTCAGCGTCAGCTTCGGATCCGCCTCGATCGTCGACATCGATTGCCACGGCACGTACTCGATCATGTCGACATCGCCGGTCTGCAACGCCGCGACTCGCGCGTTCTCGTCGGCGTAGGCGATGAAGCGGACGTGCTTCAGTTTCGGCGTTCCCGGCTTGTAGTATTTCGGGAACGCCTGCAGATCGACCGACACGCCGCGCTCCTGGGCCGCCAGAATGTACGGGCCGGCACCGACCGGTGCGGCGAGCGTGTCCTTCGCGATGATCGGGGCGAAAGGTGTCGCCAGCGTCAGCGGCATGGTCACGACCGGCGTTTTCGTCACAAGCCGGACGGTGCGCGGATCGGGCGTCTCGATCGCAGCGATGTCCCGCAACTGCCCGCGCAGATAGGCCCCGCCCTTCTCGGAAGCCATCTGCTCGAGCGTCCACTTCACGTCGTCCGCGGTGACGGGCGCGCCGTTGTGAAACGTCGCATCGCGCAGATGGAACACCCAGCCGTGCTCACCCTCCGGCTCCCATTTCTCGGCCAGCTCGCCCCGCACCTTCCCGTCCGGTCCGAACGAGAGAAGGCCGCGGAACAGGCACGTCTTCACCGTCAGCGCCGCGGTGCCGGTGCTGGCCCAGGGCAGCAGATTCGGCGGAAAGGAGGACAGGCCGAAGACGAGCGTGTCCGGCGTCCGCGCGCCGCGTGCAAAACGGGGCACGAGCGGCAACGCCGCCACTCCGGCGATCAGGTGACGACGTGAGATGCGCGCCATGGGGGCCTCATGCTGAATTCAGTGGATCGGGCCGTCGAGTTCATGCATCCGGATACATGCCGCGCGATGCCCCGGCCCTGCCGGATCGAGTGCGGGAACCGAAGCTGCGCAGGCAGCAAGCGCCCACGGACAGCGCGTGCGGAACACGCATCCGCTCGGCGGATCGGACGGGCTGGGGGGATCGCCGCCGAGCAGGATGCGCGTGCGGCGCCGCGTCGCGTCGAGGCTCGGCGCAGCCGAGAGCAGGGCGCGGGTGTAGGGGTGGCGCGGATCGCCGAGCACGACTTCGGCCGGGCCTTCCTCCATGATGCGGCCAAGATAGAGCACGATCACGCGGTCGCACAGGCTGCGCACGACATGCAGGTCGTGACTGATGAACAGCATCCCGAGCCCCAGTCGCGTCCGCAAATCGGCGAGCAGCGCCAGGATCTGCGCCTGGACCGAGACGTCGAGGGCCGAAACCGGCTCGTCGGCGACCAGGAATTCGGGCGCGGTCGCGAGCGCGCGGGCGATGCCGATGCGCTGGCGCTGGCCGCCGCTGAACTCGTGCGGGAACCGGTCGGCATGGTTCGGCGGGAGCCCCACCTGATCGAGCAACTCCGCGATGCGTGCCGGACGCGCCGACGACGGGACGAGGTCGTGGATGGCGAGACCGTCTGCGATCTGCGCACCCACGCGGCGACGTGGATCGAGCGAGGAATACGGATCCTGGAATACCAGCTGCATCCGCCGCCGCGTCTGCCGCGTCGGGCGGAGATCGGCGCCGTCGAGCGTGACGCGCCCAGCGCTCGGCCGCAGCAGCCCGAGCAGCAGCCGTCCGACCGTGCTCTTGCCGGATCCGCTCTCGCCCACCAGACCCACCGCCTCGCCGCGGGCGATCGACAGCGACACGTCGGTCACGGCCTGCACCGGGCGGCGCGCGAGCCAGCCGCCACGGCCGAAGCGCCGCGTCAGGTTTTCCGCGGCAACGAGCGTCACGCGACCGGCTCCGCGTGCGGGGTCTCGGCCAGCTCGCGCCAGCGGATGCAGCGGGTCGCACGGTCCGCGGAAGCGGTTTCGAGAGGCGGACGCGCGGCATCGCAGGCGTCGATCCGGAATCCACAGCGCGGCGCGAAGACGCAACCGGGCGGCAGCTGGTGGGGCAGCGGAACGGCGCCGGGAATGCCCTCCGGCAAGCCACCGTCCTCCGGCGGCGCGCTGCGGAGCAGAGCGGCGGTGTAGGGGTGAAGGGGCCGCGCCAGCACCTCGGCGGCGCGGCCCTGCTCGACGATCTCGCCGGAATACAGGACAACAACGCGGTCGGCGATCTCGGCAACCACCGGCAGGCTGTGGCTGACGAACACCAGGGCCATCCCCTGCGCCCGCTTGAGGTCGGCGAGCAGCGCCAGGACCTGCGCCTGGATGGTGACGTCGAGCGCCGTCGTGGGCTCGTCGGCGAGCAGGAGGCGCGGACCGTTGGCGATGGCGGCGGCGATCATCACGCGCTGGCGCATGCCGCCCGACAGCTCGTGCGGATAGGCCCGCGCCGCCCGTTCCGGCTCGGGAATGCCGACCTGACGCAGCAGCGCCGCAACCCTTGCGCGCGCGGCTCGCGGCGAGAGGCGATGATGGGCGCGGATGGCTTCCGCAATCTGCGCGCCGGCGCGGTGCACCGGGTTGAGGCTGCTGAGCGGGTCCTGGAAGACCATCGCCACGCGCGCGCCTCGCAACCGCTGCAGCCGCGCTTCGTCGAGCCGCAACACCTCCGTCCCGTCCACCCACACCGCGCCCGCCACCGCCCGCGCGACGGGCGGCAGCAGGCCCATGACCGCGAGGGCGAGCAGCGACTTCCCCGAGCCGCTCTCCCCCACAACAGCGAGCGTCTCGCCCGCGTCGACGCGAAGGCTCGCCTCGCGCACGGGGCGGATCGGCCCGTGCGGCGTCTCGATCTCGATGGTGAGTTCGCGCACCTCCAGCACCGGCCCGCCCTGCCCCGGCGCGACCGCCTCCAGCAGCACGCGCGCGGGTCCGCGAAAAATCCGGCGATGCGGGTCGGCCCAGTCGCGCAGCGCGTCGCAGAGCGCGTTCATCGCGAGGATGGTCAGGCTCAGTGCAAGACACGGCCACAGCAGCAGCAGCGGCGCCTGCGCCATCGTGGAACGCGCGGCGGCGATCATCAGGCCCCAGGACGGCGCGGGCGGCACGACGCCCAGGCCGAGGAACGAAAGCCCGCTCTCCAGCACCACCGCGGCCGCTGCGGCGAGGCTGAGCTGCACCAGCACCGGCCCGCCGATATTCGGCAGGATCGTCCGCGCCATGATGCGTGCGCGCCCCGCCCCGAGCACGCGCATCGCCTCCACGTATTCCGCCGACCGCACCGACAGCACGCCGGCATAGGCGACGCGGACGAAGCCCGGCAGGAACACCAGCGCCAGCACCGGAATCAGCGTACCCGCCCCCGGCCCGAGCAGCGTCACAACGAGCAGCGCCAGCAGCAGCGGCGGAAAGCACAGCACGACGTCCATCGAGCGGATCGCGAAGAACTCCGCGACCGGCCCGAGATAGCCGCCCGCGATCCCGAGCGTGACGCCGAGCACGCACGCGATCGCGGAAGACGCAGCGGCGACCGTAAGCGAGACCCGCGCGCCCCAGAGCAGGCGCGCCAGCACGTCGCGCCCGAACTCGTCCTGCCCCAGCCAGTGCGTGGCGGAGGGCGGCGCCATCCGGTGCGCGATATCCATCGAAACGGGCGACGGGAGCGACAGCAGCGGAACCAGCAACGTCAGCAGCGCGATCGCGCCGACAGCTGCGATCGGAAGCCGCTTCATGCGCGGCGCACGCGCGGATCGAGCACC
>DATAPS010000135.1:0-2929 GCA_036265085.1 Acetobacteraceae bacterium
CGCGGAGCTTGCCGAGGAGCAGGCCGGGATCAAGCCGGTGCGGAACTACGGCGAAGCGTTCCGCATGCCGCAGACCCTGCTGCTCACCGCCCAGTATTTCTTCTGGAGCATCGGCGTGTACGGCTTCGTGCTGTGGCTGCCCTCGATCCTCAAGGCGGCCGGCTCGATCGGCATCGTCGAGGTCGGCTGGCTGACCGCGGTGCCGTATCTGCTCGCGGCGATCCTGATGGTGGTCGCGTCGGTGTTTTCCGATCGCAGCGGGGTGCGGCGCCCGTATGTCTGGCCGTTCCTGCTGCTCGGCGCGGTGACCTTCTATGGGTCCTATGCGATCGGCCCGGGCAGTTTCTGGCTCAGCTTCCTGCTTCTGGTGATCGCGGGGGGCGCGATGTACGCGCCGTACGGGCCGTTCTTCGCGCTCATCCCGGAACTGCTGCCGCGCAACGTCGCGGGCGCGTCGATCGCGCTCATCAACAGCTTCGGCGCGCTCGGCTCCTTTGTCGGCGCCTACGCCGTCGGCTGGCTGAACGGTGCGACCAAGTCGCCCGACATGTCGTACCTGTTCATGGCCGGGGCGCTGTTGGCCAGTGCGGTGCTGACTTTGCTGGTGCACGCGCCCGCCGGACATCGGGCGGATTTCACGCCGCCGCTTTCGTCGCGCGGGGCGGCGCATTGAGGCGGGCTTTCAAGGTCCGAACACCGCCTCGATTACGCCATGCTCCGGAAGGAAGCCCCGGTTACGAAGGATCCGTTTCCGCGCGTGGCGGCTGCAGCACGCGGCCCGATATCGCCGTCCGCCGGTCGCGCGCTGCCGCACAGGAGCGAGCATGAGGATCGAGTCCGTCGACCTGTTCTATCTCGCCATGCCGGAGATCACGACGGAAGCTGACGGCAGCCAGGACGCGCTGCTGGTGCGGGTCGCGGGCGGCGGCGAAGTCGGCTGGGGCGAATGCGAGGCGGCGCCGCTGCCCTCCATCGCCGCCTATGTCTGCCCGATGTCGCATGGCGTCTGCCGCCCCGTCGCGGATGCGATAAGGGGCGAGAAGCTCGACGGACCGGACGACATCTCCCGCATCGCCGCCCGCGTCGCCTACGACAGCATGGACCTGCTGCAGGCTCCGCACACCTTCTCCGGCATCGAGATGGCGCTGTGGGACCTGCTCGGGCGCGTGCGCGGGGAACCGGTGTGGCGGCTGCTCGGCTACGCCGCGTCGCATCCGAAGACGCCATACGCTTCCATGCTGTTCGGCGACACGCCGCAGGAGACGCTGCGGCAGGGCGAACGCGCCCGGGCGGCGGGCTACGCGGCGGCGAAGTTCGGCTGGGGACCGGTCGGACGCGGCAGCGTGCAGGCCGACGCCGACCACTTCGCCGCCGCCCGCGAAGGCCTGGGATCGGAGCGCACGCTGCTGGTCGATGTCGGCCAGATCTGGGGCGAGGATGTCGAGGCCGCCGCGGCGCGTCTGCCGGCGCTGGAACACGCGGACGTCACCTGGCTGGAGGAGCCGTTCCACGCTCAGGCGCTCGCCGAGTACGGCGCTCTCGCCCGCCGCAGCGCCCGGGTGAAGCTGGCGGGCGGGGAGGGCGCGCACAACGCTGCGATGGCGCGCCACCTGATCGACTACGGCGGCGTCGGCTACATTCAGATCGATACCGGCCGCATCGGCGGCATCGGCCCGGCCCACCGCATCGCCGGCTACGCGGCGTCGCGGGGCGTCACCTTCGTCAACCACACATTCACCTCGCACCTGGCGGTCAGCGCTTCGTTGCAGCCGTTCGCGGGCCTCGCCGACCACCGGCTCTGCGAGTTTCCGTTCCAGCCCAAGCCGCTGTCGCTCGACATCA
Organism: Acetobacteraceae bacterium; assembly: GCA_036265085.1. Classification (GTDB taxonomy): domain Bacteria; phylum Pseudomonadota; class Alphaproteobacteria; order Acetobacterales; family Acetobacteraceae; genus DATAPS01. The sequence goes on from DATAPS010000135.1 coordinate 1,843, forward strand.
TGGCGACGACGATCGCGCGCGACGTCAACGGGGCGGTGATGGCGCCGGACGCGCCCGGCCTGGGCGTGGCGATCAGCTCCGATGGCGTGCGCAAATATCTCGTCGACACCGAGATCAAGGTCGGAGGCACGATCCTTTACCGGACGCCCGCCCTCGCAGACTGATTGCTGGCGCGCTCGCGTGTGCTAAGATTTCGCTGCGTTCGCAGAACACCAAGAATATTGACGCTCCGTGGGAGGAAACCGCCGTGCACAGCCGGACCCGCCTCGCCCTTGTCGCCGCCTTCGTGCTCGCCGCCGTGCCGGCGCGGGCGCAGACTCCATCGTTCTTCTTCGAGTCGCAGCCGATGTTCGAGAGTTGCGGGGACGCATCGCTCGCCAACGCGCAGAAGAACGGCATCACCCTCGGCTTCTCGCAGAACCCACCGGAGGCGGTGTTTGACGAGAAGACCAAGGAGCCCGGCGGCATCGACTGGGACATCAACAAGGGTGCGCTCGACTGGCTCGGCATCAAGGCCGTGCGCACCGAGTGGATGCCGTGGGAGTCGCAGGTGCCGGCGCTGCTGTCGAAGCGCACCGACGTCATCGCCGGCAACATCCACGTCAATCCGCAGCGCGTGAAGGTGATCTCCTTCACCGGACCGGCCTACTGGTACGGGCCGGCGCTGCTGGTGGCGAAGGGAAACCCGCTCGGGATCAAGAGCTACGACGAACTCAAGGGCCGCAAGGTCGGCTCCATCTCCGGCTCCGCGGCCGATTTCTACCTGCGCAGCGTCGGCGTCTCCACCACCGCCTTCAAGACCGAAACGGAAGAGCTGCAGAGCCTCAACCAGGGGCGGCTTGAGGCCGTGTTGGAAGACGATCTCGTCTACATCGAATTCGCCAAGGCCAATCCCCAGAACAACATCGAGCCGCTCTGGGGCGTCGCCACACCGGAGAGCATGATCAACGGCGGCGGCTACGGCATGGCGCGGTACGCGGTGCGCAAGGAGGATTGCACGCTGCGCGCCGGCTACACGCAAGCGCTCGCCGAGATGCGCGCCAACGGCATGGTCAGCGCGATCCTGCGCAAGTACGGTCTGACAGAC
>DATAPS010000136.1:0-8114 GCA_036265085.1 Acetobacteraceae bacterium
TTACCGCGCCGCATGGGCGCGAACCCGAACAGAACAGCTGGAGGCCACTGGGATGGATCGTGCGATCCGGCGTTCGATGCCCATGCTGAACAAGGTCCCCGAAGTCGCGCTCGCCTTCTGGGTCATCAAGATCATGTCGACCACGGTGGGCGAGACCGGCTCGGATTATCTGGCCGTCCATGTCGGCCTGGGAACCGCGAGCACCGACGGCATCATGATGACGCTGCTGGCCATCGCGATGGTCCTGCAGTTCAACGCACGGCGATACGTCCCCTGGCGCTACTGGCTGACCGTCGTGCTGATCAGTGTCGTCGGGACCGAAATCACCGATTTCCTCACCGATGGCCTCGACGTGAGCCTCTACGTCAGCACCTGTGTCTTTGCGATCGCGCTCGCCGCGTCCTTCGCGATCTGGTATGGCGTGGAGCGCACGCTCTCGATCCACACGATCTTCACGCATCGGCGTGAAGCATTCTACTGGATCGCGATCCTGTTCACCTTCGCTCTCGGGACGGCGGCGGGCGATCTCGCGACCGAAGCGTTGCGGCTCGGGTTCCGCCTTGGCGTGGTCATCTTCGGCGCGCTTATCGCGATCATTGCGTTCGCCTACACGCGGGGTGCCAATCCGATCCTGACGTTCTGGATTGCTTACATCCTGACGCGGCCGCTCGGCGCGTCGCTTGGCGACCTGCTGTCGCAATCGCGCGAGTACGGCGGCCTCGGCCTCGGCACGATCGACACGAGTGCCGCCTTCCTGGTCGTCATCGTCGTCCTCGTCGCCTTTCTCAGCTTCGGCACGGGCGGTCGCAGCGCCGCCCGAGCGCCGGCCGACGGCGGCTGACCGCCACCGCCGTCCGAATCCGGATCAACGCCAACGACGGAGAACAGCAATGCAACACCTGACACCACGGGTAGCCTTGGGAGCCGTCCTCGCCTGCGGCCTCGTCGCTGCCGGGGGGATACCCGGTCCTTTGGGGCGCTGGACCGCGCCCTCCGCACAGGCGGCCACGACGCCGGCCCTCGGGGACCTGTCCTCGTTCCGCAAGATCGTGGTCGACACGAAGGCGCTCGTGGACAAGGGCGACCTCGCGGGCGCGAAGACGCGAATCAGGGATCTCGAATTGTCCTGGGACGACGCCGAAGCGTCTCTGAAGCCGCGCGCGCCGGCCGAGTGGCACGTCGTCGACAAGGCGATCGACCGTGCGCTCGCCGAGCTACGCGCGGGTCGCCCGGATGCGGCGAGCTCGGGCCAAGCGCTGACGGACCTGCTCGCGGCAATGGACCATGCGAGTGCGCAGACCTGATGCGTGCCGGCGGTGCTCGACGGATTGGGATGACGTATACGGCGGTCCCCAACGCGGCAATCGGCGCCGCCTTACTTTTCTGGTCAGCGGCCGGCACCCCGCCGGCGCGGAGCACGGGTCTGGAGACCGATCATGAAACCGTATCTCACCATCCTCCCGCTCGCCGGATTGCTCGCCTTCGGCGCGGTGGCGCCGGCCCTGGCCGCGAGCGCGGCTGAGGAGCTGAAAGCGCAGGCGAGGGAAACGAAAGAGGAGAATGCGCTGCGGGGGGTCGACGTGACACTCGCGCAGGCGATCGCCACCGCGGAGCAACAGACCAGTGGCAAGGCGTTCGATGCCGGCGCGGACTTCGAGCGCGGCAAGCCGCGGGTAGTGGTCGAAACGAACGGCCCGAAGGGCGTGCAGACGGTGATCATCGACGCGCAGAATGGTCAGGTCGTCGGCGCGCATCCGGGCGGCGAGGCCGATTAGCCAACGGGGACGGCGGAGGCGGCGGTGAAAGTCTTGCTCATCGAAGACGATCAGGAGACCTCCGCCTACGTCGCCCGCGGGCTCCGTGAGCAGGGCCACGTGGTCGACCTCGCGGCGACCGGCCGCGACGGATTGTTCCTCGCCACTGAAGGCGGCCACGACGTGCTGATCGTCGACCGCATGCTGCCGGGACTCGACGGGATCGGCCTCGTGCAGGCCTTGCGCGGCACTGGCGTGAAGGCGCCGGTGCTGTTCCTCACCGCGCTCGGCGGCGTCGGCGATCGCGTCCGCGGCCTCGACGCGGGGGGTGACGACTATCTCGTCAAGCCATTCGCGTTCGCGGAGCTGCTCGCTCGCCTCAATGCGCTCGCCCGGCGGCCGCCATTGAACGACCAGCCCGCGGTATTGCGCGCGGGAGATCTCGAGATTGATCTGCTGAGACGAAAGGTGTCGCGGAGCGGCAAGCCGATCGAGCTGCAACCGCGAGAATTCCAGCTTCTCGCCTTCCTCATGCGCCATGTGGATCGCGTGGTCACGCGCACGATGCTACTCGAGTCGGTCTGGGATTTCCATTTCGACCCGAAGACGAACATCGTTGAGACGCACATCAGCCGCTTGCGCGGGAAACTCGCGCAGCACGGTGGCGGCGAGCTGATCCACACGGTGCGCGGCGCCGGGTATATCGTCCGTGCCCCCTCCAGGGACGAGGCGTGAGCCGCTTCCCGCTTCCCCGCCTGCTGCGCGCGGCCAGCTTTCGATTCGCGGGGCTGTACGTCGTCCTGTTCGCGGGATCGGCGCTCATGCTCGGAATGGCGGTGTTCTTCGAAGCCCGATCGGCTCTGCAACAACAGCTCGACGCGCGGATCGACACGGAGCTCGCATTCCTTCAAGCGGAGTTCCAAGACGGCGGCCTGCCCCATCTGCTTGACATCGTGCAGACGCGCGGCCGCGGCGTGAGCGCCCTGGATTACCTCGTGGAGGACGCAACGGGTGAGCATCTCGCCGGGGAGATGCCAGCGAGCCGGGGATTGCGGCCGGGCTGGACAACCATCGTCGTCCCGCAAGCCTCGGAAGACGGCGGCCGATCCGAACGGGTTCGGGCGCGCGTCGCCGATTTCGGCGGGGGCGTTCTCGTGGCGGCCGGCGGCGACATTCGGCAGATCGACGATCTCGAGGAGGCCGTCGCACAAGCTTTTGCGTGGACGGTCGGGTTTGCGGCAGCGCTCGGCATCCTGGGCGGCGTGTTGCTGAGCCGCGCCTTTCTGCGTCGCGTCGACGCAATCTCGCGCACGGCCGAAGCGATCATCGACGGCGACCTCGCCCGCCGCGTGCCGACTCGCGGGACCGGCGACGATCTCGATCGTCTCGCCGGGACTCTCAATCACATGCTGGACCGGATCGGCGCGCTGATGGACAGCCTGCGAAGGGTGAGCAGCGATGTCGCACACGACCTTCGCACGCCTCTGACCCGGCTCTATCAGCGGCTCGAAGAGGCGCGCAGTCATGCCCGCTCCGTGGCGGATTACGACGCGGCGGTCGATGTCGCTGTCGCCGAAGCGCAAGGGCTGCTCGGCACGTTCTCCGCGCTGTTGCGAATCGCGCAGGTCGAAGGCGCGTCATCGCGTGATGGGTTCGCCGATGTCGATCTCGGTGCGATCGTCGAAACCGTTGCCGACGCGTACAGGCCGGATGCCGAGGAAGCTGGCCATAGGCTCGAAACCGCCACGGCGCCCGGAATGGTGGTTCGATGCGATCGGGAGCTTCTCACCCAGGCGCTTGCGAATCTCGTGGAGAATGCGCTTCGGCACACGCGGGCGGGAACACGCGTCGAGATCCGGGTGGAGCGCGACGGCTCGGGTAATGTACATCTTTCCGTTGCCGACGATGGCCCGGGCGTGGCCGAGTCCGATCTGGCGCAGCTCGCCGATCGTTTCTTTCGCGGCGAGCGCAGCCGTACGACGCCGGGTAACGGACTTGGTTTGAGCCTGGTTGCCGCCGTCGGCGAGCTTCATGGCGCGGCGCTCCGCCTCGAGCTTCTCAAGCCCGGGTTCAAGGCGAGCCTGAGTCTTCCGGTGCAGGTGGCAAGCTGCCGCGCGGTTCGCCCGGCCGTAACCGCGTGACGGCATGTCCGATCGACATTACGTCGCGTGAACTCGGTGTGACGAAACCTTTGTGACGAGGCAATGTAAGATTTTGTTTCAAAAATACCCACGCGGGACTACCGCGGACGTTTTGACCTGGGGGGAACCGGCCATATCTGAGACACCGACAAGGAGTTCAACCGTATGACCCGAGAGCTGCGACACACGTATTTGAGCAAAGTTCCTGAAATCACCTTGTTCTTCTGGATCCTGAAGATCGCCGCGACGACGCTCGGCGAGACCGGCGGCGATACGATCACCATGACGCTCAACTGGGGTTATCTGGCGGGCACCGCGCTGTTCCTCGCGCTGCTTGTTGTCCTGGTGATACTGCAGATCCGCGCACGAGCATTCCATCCGCTGCTGTACTGGGCGACGATCGTCGCGTCGACCACATTCGGTACCACGATGGCCGACTTCGCCGACCGGTCGCTCGGCATTGGTTACACAGGCGGCTCGACGCTGCTGCTCTGCTGCGTCCTGACCTGTCTCGCGCTTTGGTATTGGTCAGAGGGAAGCATCTCGGCGAGCAACGTCTCTACGCCGCGGGTGGAGATGTTCTATTGGGCGACGATCACGTTCTCGCAAACGCTCGGCACGGCTCTCGGCGATTGGATGGCCGATACGGGCGGGCTTGGGTACGGAGGCGGTGCGGTCGTGTTCGCGGCGGCCCTCGCCTTGGTGGCCGCGCTCTACTTCCGGACGAACGTGTCGCGCGTGCTGTTGTTCTGGGCCGCCTTCATCCTGACGCGCCCTCTCGGCGCGACGGTCGGCGACTATCTTGACAAGCCGCTCAGCCAAGGCGGCTTGGCGCTCAGCCGCCCGCTCGCCTCCTCAGTCATCGCAGCGTTCATCATCGCTTGTCTGGTGATGTTCCGGCAGCGTCCTGGAAGGCATCCGGCCGCAACCGCGGTCGCGGGGGACTGATTCGGCGGCGGGCTTGATCACGCGGCGCGGGTCACCCGTTTGAATAAGGCTGAAAGGCGGTGGCGGCGGAGTTCCGCGCGCGCCGCCCGGTCCGCGGTCATGTAGTTCAGCTGCACGACATAGCGTTGGCCAAAGAATTTCTTGTGCCCGTGCCAGGTGTTCGGCCCGTTGGGGAAAACGAGCAGCGTGCCGTTCACCGGGGGCACTTCGACGGCGTAGTCGTCGAGGTCGTCCGGCCCGCGCAGCAGGCGGAGGCAGCCCTCCTGCCGTGCCCAGGCGGCGCTCGCGGGATTGAGATAGAGCAGGATGGTGACACGCTTCGCTGTGCTGTCGGTGTGGATCTGCCCGTCGCGGTCGCCCGACTGGCCGCGCAGCGTCACCATTGTTCCCGCGCCGGACAGGTCCAGGCCGAATTTCTCCGCGATCGCCGTGCGCAGCGCCGGGCCTTCGAGCTCGTGCATGAATGCAGCCGCGCGCGGCCCGAAGCGCAGCGCTGAGATCGGGAAGGACCCGCGTTGCGACATGGCCGGCAGGTCCGCGACAACATCCGCAAGCGTCCGTTCCGGGACGAAATCCGGCACGACGACGTGCGGATAGGGGTCGGCCGACACCTGCGTGTCCTGCAGCCTCGCGTAGTCGAGTTCCACCATCACGTGCCCCGCGGCAGTCCGCCCGGAACCTAGGGAGGCGCGGCGAGTCCGGCAATCCGCCTCAGGCCGCGGTCAGGTGCGCGCAGGAGGGTGCGTGCGGTTGAGCGTGGTCGTCGAGAGGAGTTGCGTGCAGCGGAGCTTGCCGTCGCAACAGTCCGGACTCGTGGGCAGCGTGTAGCTCGCGCGGTTCAATCCGGCACTTTCGTTGGCGCAGGACTGCTCAGGCGCCGGCGGACCGGTCAGCGGATCCGCATGCACTTGTATGACGATGAGCGGGCCAACCAAGGCCGCCATCCAGATCGCCCTCATGGCAGTTCTCTCCGGCACCATGCTGTTGGGAAAGCGCGCGGCGGGCTGCGGTTCCCGCCTTCATTGAAGCGCCGGTCTTGGTCGGCTATTGCCCCGCGCCATGGATGTGCAACCGCCGGGGCCGAATACGAGGGAGGGGCCGCTTCCCGCCTATCGCGACGAGATCCGGGCGGGGCGGTTGACGGCGGACGCGAATCAGCGGCTCGCGGCGGAGCGCCTGCAGGATCTCTGGGTCAAGCTCCGCGGCTACGATCCGTCGCCGACGGCCAACGGCAACGGCGGCACCCTCTCGGGGCTTTTGGCACGGCTGCGGCGGCGCGGGGCGCCGGACGGCGCGGATGAGGCGCGGCCGCACGGGCTCTACCTGGTCGGCGAGGTCGGGCGCGGCAAGTCGATGCTGATGGACCTGTTCTTCGCCGGCGCCGAGGTCATGCGCAAGAAGCGCGTCCATTTCCACCGTTTCATGCAGGATGCGCACGCGCGGATGCACGCATGGAAGCGCGTGAATCCGGGCAGCGACGATCCGATCCCGCCCCTTGCCGACGCGATCGCGGCCGAAGCCGCACTGCTGTGCTTCGACGAGTTCCAGGTGAACGATATCGCCGATGCGATGATCCTGGGCCGTCTCTTCCAGGCGTTGTTCGAGCGCGGCGTGGTCGTCGTCGCGACGTCGAACACACTTCCCGACGACCTATTCAAGGGCCAGCCCGGGCGCGATGCGTTCCTGCCCTTCATCGCGTTGCTCAAGCGGAATCTCGAGGTGCTGGTGCTCGAGGGAGGGCGCGATTACCGCCGGATGCGCTTGCAGGGGATGTTGACCTGGCACGTTCCGGCCGATGCGCGCGCGCACCGTGCGCTCGACGTGGCCTTCCGCGAGCTGACGGGTGGTGCGGCGGCGCATTCGGAGCGGCTGATCGTGACCGGACGCACGCTGGTCGTTCCGCTGGCGGCGGCGGGGGCCGCGCGATTCGATTTTCCCACGCTGTGCGAAGCGCCGCTCGGGCCGGGCGACTACCTGGCAATCGCGACGCATTTCCACGCGCTCGTGCTGGACGGCGTCCCAAGGCTCTCGCCGGACAACTACGATGCGGCGCGGCGGTTCGTCGTGCTGATCGATGCGCTGTACGACCATCGGGTGAAGCTGGTCGCATCCGCGGATGCGGAGCCCGACGGGCTTTACGAGCGGGGCGAGGGCGCCAAGGCGTTCGAGCGGACCGCGTCGCGGCTGATCGAGATGCGGAGCCCGGAGTATCTGGCGCTGCCGCATCTGACGTGACAGGAACGTCCATGATCCTCGTCGGCCAGTACGACTCGCCGTTTGTCCGCCGTGTCGCGGTGTCCTTGCGCGTCCTCGGCTTTGCGTACGAGCACGACACGCGCTCGGTATTCGCCGATTTCGATGCGATGCGCCGGGTCAATCCGCTCGGCCGCATCCCGTCGCTCATCCTGGGCGACGGTGAGACCATCATCGACTCAGCCGCGATCCTGGATTGGCTGGATGAGACGGTCGGTCCCGAGAGGGCGCTCGTCCCGCTGGCCGGAGCCGAACGCCGGCGGGTTCTGCGCGGGATCGCTCTGGCGTCCGGCGCGATCGAGAAGGCTGGGGCGGCAGCCTACGAACGGCTCATCCGGCCGATCGCGTATCGCTGGCCGGAGTGGATCGAGCGGTGCCGGAGCCAGGCGGCGGGGGCGATAGCAGCGCTGGCAGTCGAGCCGTGGCCGACAACGGCCCGACTCGACCAGGCGCAGATCACGACTGCCTGCATGATCCGCTACATGCGGATGACCGACCCGGACCTGCTTCCACCCGGTCGCCACCCGAGGCTCGACGCGCTCTCGACCGGTTGCGAGGGTCGGCCGGAATTTCAGGCGACGTATCCCGCCGAATATGCGGTACCACGGACAGCGTAGGTCCCACCCGTCCGATCGCCGCCGCGGCCTTGCTGCACTGGAATTGTTGGGCTAGCAACCGTGCGCCTTCCGGGGGGCCGGTTCCCGGCCGGCGCCTCCCTCTCGGCAGGGCGGCTTCCTCCCGCCCTCCCGGACGAGGTTCCCTTCGCATGGCTCGCAACAAGATCGCCCTGATCGGCGCTGGCAATATCGGCGGCACGCTCGCGCACCTCATCGGACTGAAGGAGCTGGGCGACGTCGTGATGTTCGACGTCTTCGGCGGCGTCGCGGCGGGCAAGGCGCTCGACATCATGCAGTCCGGCCCGGTCGACGGGTTCGATGTGATGATGAGCGGCGGCTCCGACTATGCCGCGATCGCCGGCGCCGACGTGGTGATCGTCACTGCCGGTTTCCCTCGCATG
>DATAPS010000137.1:0-10475 GCA_036265085.1 Acetobacteraceae bacterium
TACGACCTCGGCAACGGCAACAACTTCCTGACCATTACGACCTCAGGCGGCGAGACGCTGTCCTCCGTCTCGCTTTCAGACCCTGTGGGCTTCAACCAGCTGCAGCAGCCGCGTGTCTCCGGCATCTCCGGCGTGGCACCAGTTCCGGAGCCCACGACCTTGGTGCTGCTCGGCACTGGCCTCCTCGGTCTGGGCCTCACACTCCGCCGCAAGCGGGTCTGAGCCGAGCGTAGCATCTCCGCGGGGTCGGCCCCCCTGCCCCGCGGAATGGCGGCGTCCTTCGCGCTCTGGCTCGATGGCCGGAAGGTTGGCACAAGGGCAACGAGTTGATGGCGCGGATTACGGCCGAGCACCCGATCCAACACCTGGATCGGGCTACGTTCGTGGGCCACCGAGACGGTTCAGCGCGTCGTGCAACACGGGAACGAGGCGGTCGCCGCTCGCCCAAAACATCATCGCCGCCACAAGGGATAGCAGCACCTGCGAGACGCATCGCAATGCCCCGGTTTGCCTGGGGTCCGCCTCGTAGATCGACATTGCCCAAACCAGTGCTACAAAACGGCCCCACGGCGTCCGCTTAACCCATTGACGATGCTATAGTTCCTGCTCGGTGGTTCCCTTCCAGGTCCCCGAGCCAGCGGCGCCGCTCCCGTCTTCGAATCGCATTCAGTCCGATGCGTCGCCGGGACACGGACGGCGCGGCGGAAAAGCCAAGCTCCACTCCCACCCCGAGATCGTCAGGTCCAGATTCGGGCTGTGGAAGGGGTCGGCGGCCATCACGCCGCCCCATCGCGCGCGCAACCGCGCCACCTCGCTGCGTTCATCTGCCGCCCGCGCGCCCCCGTAATGCGAGCCGTAGGTCAGGCCCTCGTGATGGATCAGTTCCGCGGCCGGCGCGAAGACGACCGCGTAGCCGGCCTCGCGGACGCGCAGGCAGAAATCGACGTCGTTGAACGCGCTCGGATAGCGCTCGTCGAGCCCGTGCAGGGCGTCGTAGACGGCGCGGCGAACCAGCAGGCACGCGCCGGTGACGGCGGACATCTCCTGCGCCAGCGCGGCCCGCCCGCTATAGCCCGGCGCGTGTCGCGGGGCATGGCGATACGCGTGATCGCAGAGCCCGCCGAGTCCCATCACGACACCGCCGTGCTGAACTGTTTGATCGGGATAAAGTAGCTTGGCCCCCACCACGGCGACCCGCGGATCGGACAGGTGCGCGACGAGCTCGGTCAGCCAGCCGCCGGACAACACGAACAGATCGTCATTAGCAACGAGGATGGTCTCGGCGTCCGTCGCAGCGATAAGTGCATTGCAAGCCCGCGCGAAATTGAAGGTCGGCATTGGCACATGTAGGACGCGTACTCGCGGGTCGGCTTCCAGCCGGGCGGCGACGGCCAGCTGCTCCCTGCCGAGACTGTGCGGCTGGCACACCCCGATTGTGACATCGAACGCAGCGTGATCGGTGCGCTCGAGCATGGAGTGGAGACAGCGCCTAACCGTGGCGCGGCGAAGCGTCGACGGAATCACGATGGACACTTTCCGCGTCTTCGCCGCTGCCTGGGCGCGCACCCGAAGCGGGAATGAGGGCGCCGCTTGCAGGGCCGAGCCGGTCCGGTCCAGGTGGCCGTTGACGCACGCGGCGAGCACGTCGGCTGGAGCGGCTTCTGCATCCGCCCGGCGATGCGACAGGATGACCGGGAGGCGATACGAGTCCGCACCGCCTGCCTCCTGGCTGCGGAGCCAGACCTCGAGCCGCAGCCGTTCGGCCCAGCCGGGATCCTGCATTTCGGCGTAACCGAGAAGGATGTCCCGGTGCACGAACCAGACGCCGCGCGATTGCGTGCCGGAGAGCATCAGGGTGTGGTTCGGGCGCGGCCGGAACTCGGGCTCCGCGCGCGCACCGTCGATGCCGATCGCGTCCTGGTCCGCGAAAGCGATGGCCGGATCTCCGAGCCGGCGGAGTTCGGCGCTCGCGAACCAAACCGCGTGCCCCGGAAGCAGCTCGCCGGCCTGGAGGATCGCGATGTACTCGCCGGGCAGCTCGGCCACCGCGGCAGGCCAGTGCGCCGAGTTTTCGCCGGCCAGGACGCGGCAGGGAACCGCTCCGCCGTCCTGCGCCGCCAATGACGCGAGCGTCGCACCCAGCGGGCCCGGCGCGCCCGGATCGCGGTGGAACACCAGTGCGGCGATGCGCCCGCTCGCTTCGGCTGACGGTGGCGGCGGCCACGAATCGAACAGCTTGATCCACAGATCGTAGCGCGTCGGACGGTTCTGCGACCAAGCCTGTTTGGCAAGCAGCGACCGGATCCGACGTATGTTTCCCGAGAGGCGGAGTCGCGGCAGCGACTGCCAGGAGCGCTCTCCCGCAGCGACAACGCGCAGCGCGGCGGAAGGACGGCTGATGGGCGCGTATTCAAGCTCCGGTTCCGCGCCGAACGGGAACGGCGCGAGCAACCTGATCCGGTGCGACCGGGCCTCCCGGGGCACGTAAGCAACGGTGCGGTAGCACGGGACGCCGCGCCGCCGCTTCAGTCCGAGGCAATACTGCAAGCCCTGCTGCACGCCATCCGCGTCGGCAAAGGAGACGCCGACCAGGGTGTTGTGGTCACCACGCCTCGCGCGCGCCGATACGATGCACCACCGTCCCCGCGCGCGATCCGGCACTCTGCCCACGATCCCTGGGCCGTTGCTGGCCTGCCCTTCCGCGCCGTAAGGCTCGGGCAAGGGCTGGCGAATCAGATATGCTTCCGGCAAGTCCATTCCGGAATAGTCGCATATTCGATCGCGTCAGCGAACCCAGGCTGCGCGAGTCCGGGATAGTCCCTAGGGTCGGCAGTCTGTTCAAGGCCGCGCACCTGCGCCCGTTGACGAGAATAGGGGTGCGGCTCGCCGTGACGCGGGCGGGGTCACCCCATCTCGGGCGGGAAGAAACAATAGAATCCCGAATCGTCCGGCTTCGCCCGAGACCAGCATGCAACGGCCTGACCCGTCGGATTCGATTCCCGCTTGATCACGTCATCGGGAACGGGCAGCCACTTGTTCGGGGCTCCAGGGAATTTCACGAAGCCACGATCATCGGTCACTGAGACGAACGCCTCATAGCTCGCTTCGCTCGTGCGCCACTTCACGACGCGGCAGTCTGATACGCTGCAGCAAAGCCCGCCGAAATTCGTCGACCGCGCCGAAATCCATGACGAATACGGCATCAGCAGATCGTAATCTTCCGAGCCCGGCGGCGGCGCGGCCCCCCCCGCCGGCGCCGCGCCGGTTAGACCCAGTGCCAATGCGAGCGCAAATCGTCCCATCTGTCACACTCCATCGAGGCCCCTCCACCTGTCCCCGTTCGAGAAGAGGTGGCGATCTGACGTTTCCCGCACTCGCGATCATTGGATCGCGATAGGTCAAGTGCGACAGGTGCACTCTCCGGCAACCGTCAAAATGTTGCGATCGAGCAAGCCGCACCTTTCTCGCGCAAATGCCGGCAGAACGTCGCGGCATCCGCCGTGTCGGAGAACCCGCCGGTGCGGAGCCGGAAGAACGCTTTGCCATCGTGTTCGGTACGCGACACCGCGGGCTGGCGCCCGCCGAGCAGGTCCGGGTACCGCTTCGCCAAACGCTCCCATTCCGCGAGAGCGGCATGCTCGGAGTCGAGGGCGGCGAGCTGCACCTCGGTGCGCCCCGGTTTCGCGGGTGGCGCAGATGCCGTCGCACGGGCCGGGGCGACGTCGGCGGCGCTCGCCGTCGCAGTCGCGGTTGGCGCGCTTGCGATCGCGACTGGCGTCGCCGGAGCGGATTGCGGAGGCGCAGCCGGCGCAGCCGGAGCGGCGACAGGCGGCTGCGCATCCTTGGCCTTCTGCGCCCGGAGCGCGGCGGGGTCGGGCGTCTCCGGAGGCGGAGCGGTACCCTCCTTGTCGCCGCTCGCCCCGAGCAATGTCTCGTCGCTGCCGAGCACTTCGAGACCGCCGGGATTGTCGGGTTTCACGCGGACCGGGCCGGATGCCGCCTCGATCACCGGCACACCGCCCTTGCGCGCGCCGGTGAGGCTGTAGGCACCAAAGAGGAGGACCAGCGTGCCGCCGATTCCGCCCGCGATGATGGCGAGGCGCTTGGTGGCCGGATCCATCCCGGCGGAGCGCCGCGGCATCCGGTAGCTCGGGCCTTCGACGAAATTGGGGAAATCAAGATCCTCGCGGACCGCCATCACGGATGCTCCTCAGCTCCGCGCGGAGCGGGAGCGAGCCGGCTCAGCGCATTTCTTCCACCGGCGTCACGCCCATTACGGCGAGCCCAGACCGGATGACCACGGCCGTCGCCGCGACAAGGGCCACGCGCGCCAGGGTCTCGGCAGGGCGATCCTGCTGCAGGAACCGCAGTGCAGCATCGTCCCTGCCCCGGTTCCACAGCATATGAAAGTCACCCGCTAAATCATAGAGAAAAAACGCGATTCGGTGTGGCTCCCTGGCCAGCGCGGCCGACTCGACGGTGCGCGGCCAGGCGCAGAGCCGGCGGATCAGCGCCAACTCCGCCTCGTGCTCCAGCGACTCGAGCGGGGCGTCGGCCAGCGCGGCGTCGGCGACCGCATCCGCGCCAAACATCTCCGTGGCCATCCGGAGCACGCTGCGGCATCGGGCATGCGCGTATTGGACGTAGAAGACCGGGTTCTCTCGCGTCTGCGCGACGGCCGCGTCGAGATCGAACTCCATCTGAGCGTCGGACTTGCGGGTCAGCATGGTGAAACGAACCGCGTCGCTGCCGACTTCGTCGATGAGATCGCTCAGTGTGACGTAGGTCCCGGCCCGCTTCGACATCTTCACGGGCTGGCCGCCCTTCAGCACGTGGACGATTTGGCAGAGCACCACTTCGAACTCCGCCCCGCCGAGCGCCTTCACCGCGGCGCGCATCCGCTGCACGTAGCCGCCGTGATCGGCGCCGAGGACGTCGATCAGCAGCCTCGCGCCGCGCTGGATCTTGTCGGCGTGATAGGCGATGTCGTTGGCGAAATAGGTGTTGCTGCCGTCGGACTTCCGCAGCGGCCGATCGACGTCGTCGCCGAATAGGGTGGCCCGGAACAGCGTCTGCTCGCGCGGTTCCCAATCTTCCGGCAGCTTTCCCTTGGGCGGCTCCAGCGTCCCTTCGTAGATGAGCCCATCCGCCGCGAGCCGCGCGATCGTCGCGTCCGCCCGTCGCGCCTCGAGGAGTTCGCGCTCGGATGTGAAGACGTCCTGCACGACGCCGAGCCGCGCGAGATCCATTCGGATGCCGGCCAGCATTTCGCCGACTGCGAAGTCGCGGACGAGATCGAGCCAGCTCGCCGGATCCGCGATTCCCCCGCCTCGGGCCGCGAGGCGGTCGCCAAAGCGCGTTGCCAGGTGCTGTCCCACCTCGATCAGGTATTCGCCGCGATATTGCAGACCTGCCGGCGCTGCGCGCGCGAACTCCTCTTCGGTCATCGGGGACCCGATCGCCTGGAGGTAGCGCCAGTACGTCGCCCAGCTGAACGCCTGAACCTGCGCGCCCGCGTCGTTGACGTAGAACTCCTTGGTGACCGCGTAGCCCGCCTTGCCCAGCAGGTTCGCGAGCGCGTCGCCCACAACCGCGCCGCGGCAATGGCCGACATGGAGCGGTCCGGTCGGATTGGCCGAGACGTATTCGACGTTGACCGGCAGACCGGCGCCGACCGAGCTGTCGCCGTAGCGGATCCCGGCGCGCAGGATCGACGGGAGCTGGCTGCGTAGCGCCTCGGGTCGGAGGCGGAGATTGATGAAGCCAGGCCCCGCCGGCTTCGCCTCCGCCACCAGCGGATCCTCGGCCAACAGGGAGACGATCGCCGCTGCGATTTCGGGGGGTTTGCGGCCGGCGGCCTTGGCGACGACGAGGGCGGCGTTGGTGGCGACATCGCCATGCGCAGGGTCGCGAGGCGGGGAAAGCTCGACCCGGGCGGCGATTTCGCCGGGTAGATCGGGGACGGCGGCACGCAAGGCCGCGACGACCCGCTCCCGCAGAGCGGCGTAAATGTTATCAGACATGACAATCAGCCTGATACGGCAATATCGGTGAGGCGGAGGTACTCGTCGCGGGCGAAGCGGTCGGTCATGCCCGCGATATAGTCCCCCACGATAATCGCCGCGCGGTGCGTGGCCCCCTCCCCCGCCCGTGCCCGCCAATCGTCGGGGAGCAGGCTCGGCGACTCGAAGAGCAGGTTGAAGAGCGCACCGGTGAGGCGGCTCGCCTTCGTGGTCATCCGGTTCACGCGCCAGTGGCGATACATGCGCGCGAACAGAAATTCCTTGATCACGCGGTTGGCCTCCGCCATCGCCGGGCTGAACGCGATCACCGCTTTGCGCGCCCGCCGTATCGCCTCCGGCCCGGCGGGTTCAAGGCTGCCGATCCGCCGCCTGCTCTCGTCGACCAGATCCGTCACGAGCGCGTTGATCACGCGGCGGATGGTCTCGTGGCGTAGTCGAGGCGGCGGGACATCGAGGCTGGCGCGGCGGGCGGCGGCAATCGCCTCACCCACCACGGGCAGATGCCCGATCTCGTCCGGCCCGAAGAGATGCGCGCGCATGCCATCGTCGAGGTCGTGGCTGTGATAGGCGACGTCGTCAGCGAGCGCGGCGACTTGCGCTTCGGCCGACGGATAGGAGCCGAGTTCGAGTTTGTGGCGGTCGTCGTATTCGGCGACGTAGGGCGGCGGCTTGCGGAGCGGGCCGTTGTGTTTCGCCAGCCCTTCCAGCGTCTCCCAGGTGAGATTGAGGCCATCGAAGGCGGCGTAGCGACTCTCCAGCAGGGTCACGATCCGTAGACTCTGCGCGTTGTGGTCGAACCCGCCGAACGGCTTCATCGCCGCCGCGAGTGCTTCTTCCCCGGCATGCCCGAACGGCGGATGGCCGAGATCGTGGGCGAGCGCGAGCGCCTCGGTCAGGTCTTCGTCGAGTTGCAACTCACGCGCGATCGAACGGGCGATCTGCGCCACTTCGATGCTGTGGGTCAGGCGCGTGCGATAGAAATCGCCTTCGTGGTTGACGAAGACTTGAGTCTTGTACTGAAGCTTACGAAACGCCGAGCTGTGGATGATGCGGTCGCGGTCGCGCTGCCACGGGCTGCGCGTGCTAGCATCAGGTTCGGGGTGAAGACGTCCGCGGGAGGTCTCCGGATGAACCGCCCATTGCGCCCTGATCATGGCTCTTGCCGCATGGCCGGACCCGATACACCGGGCATGTGCTGCACGGCAATGCGAGGCACGCGCGCGATCAGTTCGCCTCCGGAGCAGTGCGCCGGTCGCCAGACCTTTCGTCGCGTTGCACACAAGAGGCGAACGCGACCCCAATCGACGCGTCGGCTGGGGGCCGCCCTTCAATCTCGGCGGGCGGCGGACTATGTTGCAGCCATGGACACAGCGCAGCCGAGCTTTTCCGTGAGCGACCGGGCGGCCCGGCGCATCGCCGAGATCGTCGCCAGCCAGGGCGGCGACGCCGCGTTGCGCGTCGAGGTGCAGGGCGGCGGCTGCAGCGGCTTTCGCTACCATTTCGACCTCGACCGCGAGGCTCGGCCGGACGATCTCGTGATCGAGCGGGAAGGCGCGCGGATCCTGGTCGACACCGTGAGCCTCGATTTCCTCAGCGGCGCGGAACTCGACTATACCGAAGCGCTGATGGGCGCACATTTCGCCGTCAAGAATCCAAACGCGAGCTCGTCCTGCGGCTGCGGCGAGAGCTTTTCGGTCGATTGACGCTCTACCCGCGTGAAGCTCGCCACCTGGAACGTCAACTCGATCCGCCAGCGCGAGGGTCACGTGGCCCGCTGGCTGGAACGGAACGCGCCGGACGTCTTGGTGCTTCAGGAGATCAAATGCGAGGCGGTGAAGTTCCCCGCGCTCGCCTATGCCGGGCTCGGCTACACCACCGAAGCGGTTGGACAAAAAGCCTATAACGGCGTCGCGGTCCTCTCTCGCATCCCCTTCGAGGTGACGCACCGCGCGCTTCCCGGGATGGGACCGGAGGACGGGCAGGCACGATACGTCGAGATCCGTGCGGGCGGCCTGACCGTCGTGGGCATCTACCTGCCGAACGGGAATTCGGGCGGCGAGGCCGGATACGCCTATAAGCTGAAATGGATGGACGCGCTGCGCGAGCGCGCCGCCGAACTGGTGGCCGAGGATTGCGACGTCGCGATCCTCGGCGACTACAATATCTGTCCGACCGACGAAGATTTCGCGCCCGGGAGCCTGCCCGTCACCGACGCGCTGGTGCGGCCCGAAAGCCGCGCCCGGTTTCGCGCGCTGCTCTGGCTCGGCCTCACCGACGCGATCCGAGCGTTGCACCCCACTGGGCGTGTCTACACGTTCTGGGACTATCAGGCGGGCGCGTGGCAGCGAGACCTCGGGCTGCGGATCGATCACGCCCTGCTCTCCCCAAAACTCGCCGAGCGTCTGCTCGCAGCAACGCCCGACCGGCGCGAGCGGGGCGAAGAGCAACCGTCGGATCACGTTCCTGTGGTGGTCGAGTTCCGCTGAATACCCGCGTCCGCGCCAAGATTAATGCTGCATTTGCGAAGGTTGCGTGTCAGCCGGCTTCACCATAGATCTGCCTGGGTGAATGCGCCCCCGCGGGCGGAAAGGGACACTTCGATGGCCGACGTGATGACGACCGCATCGGTGACGATCACACTCGATGGTACGAACCGATCGCTGACGCTGCCGCTGATCCCCGGCACGCTCGGGCCGGAAGTCGTCGACATCCGCAAGCTCTATCCCGAGCTTGGGATCTTTACCTACGACCCCGGCTACGGCGGGACCGCCGCTTGCGACAGCAAAATCACCTATATCGACGGTGATGAAGGCATCCTGCTGCATCGCGGCTATCCCATCGAGCAGCTCGCGGAGAAGTCGAGCTTTCTCGAGGTCGCCTACCTGCTGATGAACGGGGAACTCCCGAACCCGCAGCAGAAATACGAGTTCGAGCACGGCGTCATCCGCCACACGATGGTGCACGAGCAACTGCGCAGCTTCTACAACGGCTTCCGCCGCGACGCTCACCCGATGGCGGTGATGTGCGGCGTGGTCGGCGCGCTCTCGGCGTTCTATCACGACAGCCTCGACATCAACGACCCCGAGGTGCGCCGTATCAGCGCCTTCCGCCTGATCGCGAAGGTTCCGACGATCGCCGCCTGGGCCTACAAGTATTCGATCGGCCAACCGTTCATCTATCCCCGGAACGACCTCGGCTACGCCGAGAACTTCCTTTACATGATGAACGCCGTGCCGGCAGAGGAGTACAAGGTCAATCCAGTCCTCGCCCGCGCCATGGATCGCATCCTGATCCTGCACGCCGATCACGAGCAGAACGCTTCGACCAGCACGGTACGCCTCGCGGGTTCGACCGGGGCCAATCCGTTCGCATGCATCGCGGCGGGTATCGCGAGCCTGTGGGGACCGGCTCATGGCGGCGCCAATGAGGCAGTTCTAAAGATGCTCGCCGAGATCGGCAGCGTTGACCACGTCCAGGACTTCCTGAACAAGGTGAAGGACAAGAACAGTCACGTGCGGCTCATGGGGTTTGGCCACCGTGTCTACAAGAATTACGACCCCCGCGCGAAGATCATGCAGCAGACCTGCCACGAGGTGCTGCAGGAGCTCGGGATCAAGGGCGACAAGCTGCTCGACCTGGCAGTGGAGCTCGAGAAGATCGCGCTGCACGACGATTATTTCGTGGGCCGCAAGCTCTATCCCAACGTCGATTTCTATTCCGGCATCATCCTGAAGGCGATGGGCATTCCGACCAGCATGTTCACCGTGCTGTTCGCGGTCGCCCGCACCGTCGGATGGGTGAGCCAGTGGAAGGAGATGATCGAGGACCCGAGCCAGCGCATCGGCCGTCCGCGGCAGGTCTATACCGGCCCGACCAAACGCGACTACGTCCCGCTCGGCAACCGGAGCTGAGGGCCGACCCCATCGGACGAGCACCCTCTCGCCCCCGGCTTGGGAGAGAGGGTTTCCCTACGTCCGCAAAGGTACGTCATTGCGACGTTGAAATACCGTCAACGTCGCAAAATCCTGCTGACACGTCCTTTTATCGCCGACTCGGCCGACCGCTCAGAGTCGGCGCTGGCGGCCGATGATGTTTCGGAATCGTTGCTGATAAAGTGGTGGAAGACCGCGACCCAAGTTCTGTCCTCCGTTCAAAACCTCGATTGATTCTTTTCATTAACTAAACCCATTTTGCGCCATCTGCGGGTCCGCGCCGCTCGCCGAGAGCGGCTATTTCGGGGTCCAAACGGGCGGCAGCCGGCGAGAAAAGCCGAGAGAGTCGGGTTGATCCCGTGGCTTACCCCTATTTGCTCGCCTGCGCCCGTACGTATCATTCGATAACGGTTGTTTACGAAAACGCGAGGACTTGGGCGATACATGACGACAGAACACCGCTCGCTCGATTCGCTGGTGCGCACACGTCTCCGCCAATGGCCCCAACGCCCCCCGGGGA
>DATAPS010000138.1:0-10949 GCA_036265085.1 Acetobacteraceae bacterium
GGGCTGCGCGCCCTTGCCGCGACGCAAGCCGCGTGAGGGCCGAGATGCCGCAGGACCACGCGCTCGCGCACGAGCGGGCGATCACCTATCCCGACCACCGGGAGCCGGACGCGTTCACGCAGGAGCAGTTGGCCTGGAAACCATGGCTGCCGCCGCTGCCGGACGAGCAGTTGACCGACCGGCATTGGGCCGGGTTGGTCGATTCCGCGCGCGCCAAATCGCCCTACTTCATGCTGCTTGCACGCGACCCCGAGATCCTCGGCGCGCGCACCCGCACGGACAAGGACATCTTCTACAACACGCATGCCGGCCTCCCGCGCGCGGAGCGCGAGCTCGCCGCGGCGGCGACGTCGCGGCTCAACGGTTGCATCTATTGCGCCTCCGTGCACGCGCGCTTCGCCTCGTATTTTTCCGACCGGACCGAGGACGTGGATCGGCTGCTCGCCGAGGGCGTGGGCGTCGACATCGACGAGCGCTGGAACGCGATCATCGCGGCGGCGGCGGCGCTCGCCGAGACACCGGTGGCGTTCACCGAAGCGCATGTGGCGCGTCTGCGTGACGCCGGCCTCGACGATCTCGAGATTGTCGACGTGATCCACGGCGCCGCGTTCTTCAGTTGGGCGAATCGGCTGATGCTGTCGCTCGGCGTGCCCGACGCGGGATAACTACTGGGTCGGGCGCGGCACACATTTGTATTGACGAGGCATCATTTGCCCGCCACCCCGGCGCGGGTTCATTCCCCCTGTGATTTGCTGAACCTGCCCCGCCGGGCATTTGCCGTTATCGACGAGCACCGTATTGGGGTAGACGAGCATTCCGACGTGAGGCTCTTCCTTCAGGATCTCGGTCGCGCGGGCGGCGGAGATCGCCGCGCAAACTACGATTGCTCCAGCTCCGAAGAAAAAGCCGAATTTGCGCATCGCTATTTCCGTTTTTGACCGGAACTATCTTACATCGATCCAAAAATCTGGCAATTGCACACCTTCGCGAGGTCGGCGGGCGCACGGTGCGCGTTGACGCGGCGGTCGCGCGCTGCGACTCTGGCGAAGATCAGGAGGATCGCCCGATGCGAAAGCTGCTGCTTGCCGCCGGTGTCGCGCTGTGCTGCGGCGCGGCTCAGGCCCAGACCTACACGTTCACCTACGTCACCCACGCGACCGCGGGTGCCCCGTTCTGGCAGGCGGTGAAGAATGGCATGGACGAGGCCTGCACGCAGGTGAAGGCAAGCTGCCAGATCACCTTCATCCAGAAGACCGGAAATCTCGCGGAAGAGCTGAACGCCCTGAATGCGGCGGTGGCGCAGAAGCCGGACGGGCTGGTCGTGACCTTGCCGAGCGACACGATGTTCAACGCCCCGCTCGCGGAAGCCGCGAAGGCGGGCATCCCGATCGTGGTGACCAACACGAACGCCCGCAAGCCGATCCCCGGCGTGCCGCCGCTGCCCTATATCGGGCAGGACCTCGAACAGGCCGGGTACGCGCTCGCGAAAGGCTTGTCGGAGCAATTCCCCAAGGAAGGTCCGATCCACGTCCTGATCGGCGTCTCCGTTCCGGGCCAGAACTGGGCAGAGCAGCGGGCGGCTGGGGTCGAGCGGTTCATGAAGGAATACGCGGCGGCGAACCCGTCGCGGAAGGTGACGTGGCAGCGCCTCGATTCCGGCGCCGATCTGGCGATCACGGGCAGCCGGGTCGCCGCTTACTTGCAGAGCAATCCCGAAACGACCGCGTATATCGACATGGGCTACTGGCACGCGGGCGTGGCGCCGGTGCTGCGCGGCCAGGGTGTCCCGCCTGGAAAGATCCTGATGGCTGGGTTCGACATGGTACCGGCGGCGCTGCAGGAGATGAAGAAGGGCTACATCTCGCTGCAGGTCGATCAGCAGCCGTTCCTGCAGGGATACTTGCCGATCATTCAGCTGTATTTGACCAACAAGTACAAACTTGGCGCGTGGGATGTGAACACCGGCAAGGCGCTGGTCGGGCCGGGCGATGTCGACGCGATCATGGATATGTCGTCGAAAGGGCTTCGCTGATCACCGCCAAGGAGTGGCAGGGGTGATCGAGGCGCAAGAAGCCGCCCCCTCAACCCGCCCCTCTCCCGCACGGGGAGAGGGAGGTCTGGCCGCTGTATCGAGGTCGCATCGCGGCCGGCGTCTGCTGAAGCGCCTGCTGCTGCAACCGGAGATCAGCGGCGCGGTGATGCTCGTGCTGATCGCGACCGGGTTCGCCTTCACCGCCAACAACTTCGTCTCGCTGCGCAGCGTCAGCAACATCCTCAACATCTTGCCGGAGCTCGGTCTCGTCACACTTGGCGCCACTATGCTCATCATCGCGGGCGAATTCGACCTCTCCGTCGGATCGCTGTTCGGGCTAACCCCGATGCTGATGCTGCTGGCGATGGGCCGCGGCGTGCCATGGCTGCCGGCGGTCGTCGCTGCACTCGTCATCGCCGGTTGCTTCGGCGCGGTGAACGGCATCGTGACGCTGCGCTTCGGCATTCCGTCGTTCATCACGACATTGGGGATGCTGTTCATCGCGCGCAGCCTGACCATCATCATCGGAACGAAGATCCCCCTCGCCTTCCCCGACGATCTGCCGGTCGGGCTCTTCGCCGCGCGGTTCGGGCTGGTGCAATCCTCCGTATTCTGGCTGATCGGCATCTGCACCGTCGCGGGCGTGGTGCTGCATCGCACGAAGTTCGGCAACTGGATGTACGCGAGCGGCGGCCAGGCGCAGGCCGCGCGCGACATGGGAATCGACGTGCGCGCGGTGAAGATCGCCTGTTTCACGCTCTGCTCCGTGCTCGCCGGCTTCGCGGGGCTGATCCAGTGCTTCCGTCTACAGGCGCCGCTCGCCTCCGCGGGAGACGGGATCGAGCTGCAGGCGATCGCGGGTGCGGTGATGGGCGGGACGGCACTGTCGGGCGGCATCGGCTCGGTGCTGGGCGCGATTCTCGGCACCGTGCTGATCCGTGTCATCGACAACGGCATGACGATGTCGCGCGTCGACGCCAACGTATTTCAGCTCGCGATCGGATTGCTCACCGTCGTCTCGGTGATCGTCAACGTGATGATCCGCAGCCAGGCGGCGAAGTTGCGGGCATGAGCGGCGGTCCCGCCTTCATCCGCTGCGAGGGCTTGCAGAAGTGGTACGGCGGCGTGCACGCGCTCAAGAACGTCAGCGTCGAGTTCGGACGCGGTGCCGAGGTGGTGGGCCTACTCGGCGACAACGGTGCGGGCAAGTCGACGCTGATCAAGATCCTGTCCGGCGCGCACAAGCCGGATGGGGGACGGATCGTCATCGACGGCACGCCAATACGCATCCGCTCGCCCCGCGATTCGATGCGGCGCGGCATCGAGACCATCTACCAGTACACCGCGATGGTGCCGCAGATGAGCATCGCGCGGAACATGTTCATCGGCCGCGAGCCGACGCGCGGTCCGCGGCTCGGACCGATCGCACTGCTCGACCGCAAGCTGATGGCGGAAATCGCGATCCAGGCGCTGCGCGACGTCGACCTGCACCTGCGCTCGGCCGACACACCGGTCGAGGAGCTGTCAGGTGGCGAGCGGCAGGGAGTGGCAATCGCGCGGGCGATGCATTTCCGCTCCCGCGTGCTGATCCTGGATGAGCCGACGAACCACCTGTCGCTGAAGGAGACGACGAAGGTGCTCGACCATGTCGCCGCGCTGCGGGGCCAGGGGGTCAGCAGCATCTTCATCTCGCACAATCTGCACCACATTCACCCGATCGCGGACCGGATGGTGATCATGGCCCGCGGCGAGGTGGTGGCGGAGCTGTCGCGCGGCGAGATGAGCGTCGACGAGGTGGCGCGCCTGATCGTCTGACCCTGACGCCGTGGTGCGGTAGCAAACGATCACAGAACGCGACATAACCCGCGAATGCCGCGCGCCGGATGGACACCCACGAGACTGCAATGAACGACGCTCCGGGCATGCACGGGAGCGACCTCGTCGAGGATCCCGATGTCACGCTGATCGTCGACCGGCGAGTCGTGTATCCGGCGGCGAAGGACGGTCGAACCTATTGGTTCGAGATGCCGGCAGCGCCCGGCCGGATACGGCTGCGTTCGCGGCATGTCGTGCCGATCGCTCAGGGAATCGGTCAGGACGCGCGCCGTCTCGGTGTCCCCGTGCGTCGGATCATCTGCCGTCACGGCAGCTCCGAGCTGATCTGCCGCGCTGAAGCAGCGCACCTGTGCGACGGCTTCCACCATCCGGGCGACGGGCTGCGCTGGACGGATGGAAATGCTGATTTGCCGGCGCGGTTGTTCGCGTTCTTCGATCGCCCGTTCCAACTCGGGATAGAACTCGGCGACGCGGCGCTGGCATACCCGCCGCGCCCGCGTCGCGCGCTGTTCATCGACATGACTACGCCGACGCCCGACCGCGACGCCGGCTCCAACGTCGCGCTCTGGCACATGCGGCTGCTGCGCGATCTCGGTTTCGACGTGACCTTCGTGCCGGAGGACAACTGGGCGACGATCCCCGGCTACACGCAGGCGCTGCACGACGAGGACATCGGCACAGCGCTTCACCCGCGCTATCGCGCCATCGCGCCCTTCCTGCGCGACCATGGCCAGTCGTATGACCTCGTCTACCTCCATCGCTGGGAGATCGCGGAGCGGTGCCTGCCCGCGCTGCAGGCCTACGCACCGGATGCGGTCGTGCTGTTCAACCCCGCCGACCTGCATTTTCTGCGCCTGCAACGCGCGGCCAAGCTCCATAACTCACGGACAGAAGCTGCGCGGGCCGGCGCCGTCCGCGAGCGCGAACTCGCGGTGGTCGCCCAGGTCGACTGCACGCTGACGTGCAACACGACCGAGCACGCGCTGCTGCAGGAGGTGCTGCCGGAGGCGCGGCTGCATTACCTGCCTTGGGTCATCGAGCCGCGTGCCGGGGCGATTCCGGCGCATGCGGCGCGGAGCGGCGCAATGTTCCTCGGCAGCGTCGGGCATCCGCCGAATGCCGATGGCATCCAGTGGTTCGCGCGCGAGATCTTGCCGATTCTTCGCAAGCTGCGGCCGAAGCTGCGTCTACACCTCTACGGCGCGGGCGTCACGCCGGAGAGCGTCCCGGAGGCCGGGCGAGGGTTCGAGATCAGCGGGTATGTGCCTGAGCTTCCGCCGGTATTCGACCGGCATCGGGCACTGGTGGCGCCGCTCCGGTTCGGCGCCGGCTTCAAGGGCAAGATCGCCGAAGCGATGGCGCACGGGGTGCCAGTGGTTGCGACCTCGATCGCGGCAGAGGGCACTGGCCTCGTGGACGGCGAGACGATGCTGGTGGCCGACACGGCGGCGGCGTTCGCGGAGGCGCTGGCGCGGGTCGATGCGGACGCGGATACCTGGCAGCACCTCTCCGCCGCGGGTCATGCTTACGTCGCCCAGGCGTTTTCGCCCGAGCGCGGGCGCGAGCATCTGAGGACGGTTCTCCGCGAGCTCGGTCGCGAGGATTTGCTGCACCCGGCATAGCTTCCGCCGGACTCACGCTGCGCGTGGAGTTCGCCTGTCACAGAGCGGGACTTGCGGCGGCAGCCGGCCCAGCCGCTATACTGGTCGGACACGCTCCGGGGGACGGGATGCACAAGCACTCATCGATCCGCATGGCGGTGTCCGCCGCCGCGCTCGCGTGGACACCGGTCGCGGCGACGCAAGCGCAAACGCTCGCCGTCGGCGTGCCCGCGCCGATCACCAGCATCGACCCGCACTACCATACGCTGACGCCGAACATCGAGCTCGATGCGCATATCTTCGAGCCGCTGATCGACATGGATTCGACGTCGCACATCAAACCGGCGCTCGCGGAGAGCTGGAGACTGGTGGACGAGCGGACGTGGGAGTTCAAGCTGCGTCCCGCAAAGTTCCAGGACGGCAGCGACTTCACGGCCGAAGACGTCGTGAGCACGATCAACCGAATCCCGAATGTGAAGAACAGCCCGGGCAGTTTCCTGATCTATACCCGCCCGATCACGTCGATGGAGATCGTCGATCCGCACACGGTGCGGATGCACACGGCGGGTGTCTATCCGCTGCTGCCGATCGATCTCTCGAACGTCGACATCATCTCGCACAAGCTCGGCACGTCACCCGCGACCGAGGACTTCAACAGCGGAAAGGACGCGATCGGCACGGGGCCGTTCCGCTTCGTCTCGTATCGCGCCGGCGACCGCGTGGAGCTGGAGCGGAACGACGGCTATTGGGGCGAGAAGCCGCAGTGGCAGCACGTCGATTACCGCGTGATCAGCAACGACGGCGCGCGCACAGCGGCGCTGCTGGCGGGCGACGTGCAGCTCATCGCGGCGGTGCCGACGACCGACGTCGCACGGCTGCGCCAGGACAGCCGCGTGCGCATCGCCGAGACAGTGAGCCTGCGCATCATCTATCTCGGCCTCGACCAGTCGCGCGATGCCGCGCCGGCTGAAGTCACGGGGCCGAACGGCGAGAAGCTCGACCACAATCCGCTGAAGGACCAGCGCGTACGCGAGGCACTCTCGATCGCGATCAACCGGCCGGCGATCGTCGAGCGCGTCATGGAGGGGCTGGCGATCCCGTCCCGCCAGTTCCTGCCGCCCGGCTCGTTCAGCTACGTGCCCGACCTGAAACTGCCGGCCTATGATCCGACGCGGGCGAAGGCGCTGCTGGCCGAAGCCGGCTTCCCGAACGGATTCCGCATCACCCTGCACGGGCCGAATGACCGCTACATCAACGACTCGCGCATCATCCAGGCCGTTGGACAGATGTGGACACGTGTCGGCGTGCAGACCTCGGTCGAGTCGCTGACCTTTCCGAGCTTCATCGGCCACGCCAACAAGCAGGATTACGCCGCCTTCCTGCTGGGTTGGGGCTCGAGCACCGGCGAGGCGTCCGATCCACTGCGCTCGCTGGTGGCCACGTTCAGCACCGAGAAAGGCTGGGGGGCGGCCAATCGCGGTCGCTACAGCAATGCTGCGGTGGATGCGCTGATCGACAAGGCGCTCGGGACCGCCGACGATGCGGCGCGGGAGAAAGTGCTGATCGAGGCAGAGCGGCTGGTGTTCTCCGATGTTGGGATCATCCCGCTTCACAACCAGATGAACGTCTGGGCGACGCGCGCCGACCTGGCGTACACGCCGCGCACGGACGAGGAGACGCGGGCGCAGGAGGTGCGGGCGGCGAAGTAGCGGCGCGATGACCCAGCTCATCGGCGTCTTCGACCTGTTCCGCATCGGGCTCGGACCATCGAGTTCGCACACCGTCGGGCCGATGCGTGCCGCGGCGTCCTTCATCCGCAGCGCCGCCGCGCACGTCGGGCGTGGCGTTCGCATCGAGACGACGCTCTATGGATCGCTCGCGTGGACCGGGCGGGGACACGGCACCGACGTCGCGGTGCTGGCGGGGCTCAGCGGGATGGAGCCCGCAACCGCCGATCCCGATGCCGTTCAGCGGATCCGCGGCGTCGTCGAAGCATGCGGTACGCTCGATGTTCCCGGTTTGGGCGCGCTCCCGTTCGACCCACAGCGCGACATCGTGTTCGATACGGTCACTCACGTCGCCGGCCACCCCAACGCGCTCCGCTTCCGCCTGTATGATGACGCCGGCGCTGCGCTCGCGGACGAGCTGTGGTTCTCCATCGGCGGCGGTTTCATCACCCGCGACGGCGCAGCGGCGCCACTCGAGGAAGCCGAGACCGATATCCCCTACCCTTTCCGGTCGGCCGCCGAGATGCTCGATATGGCGGCGCATGCGCATTGCTCGATTGCCGAGCTGCAGCGCCGCAACGAGCTCTCCGTTCGTCCTGCCGCCGCGCTCTCGACGCATCTCTCGCTGATTGCGGACGCGATGGATTCCTGCATCGAGCGCGGCCTGCGCGCCGAAGGCCAGCTCCCCGGCGGTCTGAAGGTACGGCGCCGCGCAGCCACGCTCGCGGCGCGCATCGAGGAGGCGAAGCGCAAGAACGTCCGCCGTCCCAACGAGGCCGCCGATTACGCGAGCGTCTGGGCGATCGCAGTCAACGAGGAGAATGCCGCCGGCGGGCGCGTCGTCACCGCGCCGACCAACGGAGCGGCGGGGGTGATGCCGTCCGTGCTGCGCTATCTCCGCGTCTATTACGAACCGACGCTGGACGCGATCGAGGATTTCCTGCTCACCGCCGCGGCCATCGGCAGCCTCGCCAAACGCAACGCCTCGATCTCCGGCGCCGAGGTCGGTTGCCAGGGCGAGGTCGGCGTCGCCTGCGCGATGGCCGCCGCCGGCCTCGCGGCGGCCACCGGTGGCACGGCCGCGCAGGTGGAGAACGCCGCCGAGATCGGGCTCGAGCACCATCTCGGCATGACCTGCGACCCGATCGGCGGCCTGGTGCAGATCCCCTGCATCGAGCGCAACGCGTTCGGCGCCGTGAAGGCGATCAATGCCGCGTCGCTCGCGCTCTCCGGGGATGGATCCCACCGCGTCAGCCTCGACGAGGCGATCGCCACCATGCGCCAGACCGGCCTCGACATGCGCGCCGAGTACAAGGAAACCGCGCAGGGCGGGCTCGCGGTGCATGTGACGGAATGCTGATTGCATGCGCGAGGCCCTGACGTCGTAGGCCTGACGTCGTAGGCCCTGACGTCGTAGGACGGGCCACCGCTCCGCCACACGCGAAACCGAGGGCACATTTCCATGGTCTCCCGCATCATCGCTGTCGAGCCGTTCGACCTTGTCATTTTCGGCGCCACCGGCGACCTGTCGCGCCGCAAGCTGATCCCTGCCCTCTACTTCCGCTGCGTGGCGGGCCAGATCCCCGATGACAGCCGCATCTTCGGCGTCTCACGCCGGCACATGAGCGACGACGAGTTCCGCGCGCTTGCCCGCGAATCCATCGCCGACCATGTCGCGCAAAACGCGCACACGGACGGCGCGGTCGACCGCTTCCTCGGCCGGCTCCACTTCGCCGCGGCCGACGCGCAGCAGCATGAGGGCTGGTCGGAGCTCCGCGACCGCCTCGCCGATGCGCCGGACCGGATCCGCATGTTCTATCTCGCGACCGCACCCGAGCTGTTCGGTCCCACTTGCACCCGCCTCGGTGAGGCCGGGCTCGTCACGAACAATGCTCGCGTGGTGGTGGAGAAGCCGATCGGCAAGAGCCTCGACTCCGCGCGCGAGGTCAACGACGCGATCGGTGCCGTGTTCCCGGAAGATCATGTCTACCGCATCGATCATTATCTCGGTAAGGAAACGGTTCAAAATCTGATGGCGCTGCGCTTCGCAAACGCGCTGTTCGAACCGTTGTGGAACGGCGAGCATGTCGATCACGTGCAGATCACGGTGGCAGAGACGGTCGGGCTCGAGGGCCGCGCCGGCTACTACGACAGCGCCGGCGCGCTGCGCGACATGGCGCAGAACCACATGCTGCAGTTGGTTTGCCTGATCGCGATGGAGCCGCCCCGATCGCTCGACGCCGACGCCGTGCGGGACGAGAAGCTGAAGGTGCTGAAGTCGCTCGTGCCAATGACGCCCGAGCGCGCGCTCGAATTCACGGTGCGCGGCCAGTATCGCGCCGGCGCGTCCAGCGGCGGCCCGGTGAAGGGCTACCTGGAAGAGCTCGGCCGCGGCGACAGCCGGACAGAGACGTTCGTGGCGCTGAGAGCCGAGATCGCCAACTGGCGCTGGGCCGGCGTGCCGTTCTACCTGCGCACCGGCAAGCGATTGGCGACGCGAGTCTCCGAGGTGGCCGTCGCGTTCAAGCCGATCCCGCATTCGGTGTTCGACAGCGGCGCCGGCCCGATCATGCCGAACGGCTTGGTGATCCGGCTGCAGCCGGATGAAGGCGTGAAGCTGTGGCTGATGATCAAGGATCCGGGCCCGGGCGGGATGCGGCTGCAGCACGTGCCGCTCGACATGAGCTTCGCAAAGGCTTTCCACGTGCGGAACCCCGACGCGTACGAGCGGCTTCTGATGGACGTGGTGCGGGGCAACCAGACGTTGTTCATGCGGCGCGACGAGGTCGAGGCGGCATGGATGTGGGTCGACCCGATCCTTGACGCGTGGTCGAGCAGCATGGACAGGCCGAAGCCCTATGCGTCGGGCACATGGGGGCCGAGCGCGTCGATCGCGCTCATCGAGCGGGATGGACGAACATGGAACGAGGAGGATGAATAGTCGGGGCTAGGCGATCGCACGACGCATCGTCAGTGCTGCGGCGGGCCAGGACCGCCGCTCCGCGCACCTCCCGCGCACGATGGACCGGGGCAGTTCTCCGAAGGTCCGGCTCCAGGACCGCTGGGTTGCCGCGCGAGCGGGCCGCGCCGTCCGTTCACGCCGCCTGGGAAAGCCGCGCCGCCAGACCCGAAGCTTCTGGCGCTCGGAACGGGTGCGGGGGAGAACCGCATTCCCGATGGGGCCGAGGTGCTGCCCGGTCGCGGCGAAGTGGCCGGGGGCGACGGATTGAA
Organism: Acetobacteraceae bacterium; assembly: GCA_036265085.1. GTDB lineage: Bacteria > Pseudomonadota > Alphaproteobacteria > Acetobacterales > Acetobacteraceae > DATAPS01. The sequence continues at coordinate 10,428 of DATAPS010000138.1, forward strand.
TGTCACCGCCCGCAACCCGCCGTCCGGTCCCCGTTCGAGCGTGACGATGGAGCGGCCCCGATCGACGGGGGCGAATCCGGGGGCCGGGAAGCTCAGGCCGCTCGGCCCGATCGTCACCCGGCCGGCTGAACCTTGCGCGTATCCTTCGATGACCAGCCGCTGGATTGCCGATCCGAAATAAGCGGCGGGATCGGTGACCACGGCATCCGGCGTGGCGCTGTCCACGAGCAGCGCGCCACCGGCGTACCGCCCGGTCACACGCGCGAACTGCCCGGCCGCGGGCGGCGTCGCGGCGCCGGGGCGGAGCCGGAGCGAGCCGACATATACCGCGCCGCCGTGTTCCACGACTGAACCGTGCACCGTCACCGGACCGCTCGGACGCGGATCGATGCGCGTCGCCGCGATGTCGCCGTCCGGCGTGCGCAGGCCGCTGACATCCACCCACGCGCCGCGCCGCAATGCCGCAGTGCCGAGCGTCGCGGACTCCGCGAGCACCCGCTGTCCGGCCACCTCCGCGGTTCC
>DATAPS010000139.1:0-4692 GCA_036265085.1 Acetobacteraceae bacterium
CGGCGACTATCTGCGCGAGAACGTCTGCATCACAACCAGCGGCAATTTCCGTACGCCCTCGTTGCTGTCGACGATGCTGGAGGTGAGCAGCGATCGGATCATGTACTCGGTCGACTATCCCTTCGAGACTTACGCCGATGCATCCCGATGGTTCGACCATTGCGAGATCAGCGAAGCGGATCGGAAGAAGATCGGGCGCGAGAATGCGCGCCGCCTTTTCGGCCTGCCCTGAGGCGATCGATGGCTCAATCTGCTGCAGCCGGTCTTTCTTCTTCCCGAAGCGAGATCGATAAAGAGAGTGGTAAAGGAGCGCACGCTCGCCTGCTGGCGGCGGAGCTGCGCGAGCGGGTAGCCCTGGCGGCGCGCGGCGGCCCCGGCAAGCATCGCGAACGCCACGTCGCCCGCGGCAAGTTGCTGCCGCGCGATCGCGTACATCGCCTCCTCGACCCGGCGTCGCCCTTCCTCGAGATCGGCCAGCTTGCCGCCTTCGGAATGTACCGCGACGAGGCGCCGGGCGCCGGCCTCATCGCCGGCATCGGCCGCGTCAACGATCGGCAGTGCATGATCGTGGCGAACGATCCGACGGTGAAGGGCGGCGCCTATTTTCCGATGACGGTGAAGAAGCATCTGCGCGCGCAGGAGATCGCGCGGGAGAACCGGCTGCCGTGCCTCTATCTGGTCGATTCCGGCGGCGCCAACCTGCCGCACCAAGCCGAGGTCTTTCCCGACCGCGACCATTTCGGCCTGATTTTCTACAACCAGGCGCAAATGTCCGCCGCGGGCATCCCGCAGATCGCCTGCGTGATGGGCAGCTGCACGGCCGGCGGCGCCTACGTGCCGGCGATGTCGGATGAGACGGTGATCGTGCGCGACCAGGGAACGATCTTTCTCGCCGGACCGCCCTTGGTGAAGGCGGCGACTGGCGAGGTGATCTCGGCCGAGGCCTTGGGCGGTGCCGAGACACACGGCCGCAGATCCGGCGTCGTCGACCAGGTCGCCGAGAACGACGAGCATGCGCTCCTCATCGTGCGCGACATCGTCGCGACCTTGAATGGCGCGCGGCGGGCCGACATCGACCTCCGGGCGCCCGAGGCGCCGCGGATCGACGCGGCCGGGCTCTACGACGTCGTCCCAACCGACTTGCGCACGCCCTACGATGTGCATGAGGTCATCACGCGCCTCGTCGACGGGCCGGCGCTCCACGAGTTCAAGCCGCTCTACGGCACGACGCTGGTCTGCGGCTTCGCCCGCATCTGGGGCATTCCGGTCGCGATCCTCGCCAACAACGGCGTGCTGTTCAGCGAAAGCGCACTCAAGGGCACGCATTTCATCGAGCTCGCCTGCCAGCGCCGGGTGCCGCTGCTCTTCCTGCAGAACATCTCCGGCTTCATGGTCGGCGGCAAATACGAGGCCGAAGGGATCGCCAAGCACGGCGCCAAGCTGGTGACCGCGGTCGCGACGGCTTCGGTCCCCAAGATTACCGTGCTCATCGGCGGCAGCTTCGGCGCCGGCAACTACGGTATGTGTGGGCGCGCTTATCAGCCGCGCTTCCTGTTCACCTGGCCGAACGCACGGATCAGCGTCATGGGCGGCGAGCAGGCGGCCGCCGTCCTCGCCACTGTCCACCGCGACGCCGAGACCTGGACGCCCGAGGAGGCCGAAGCGTTCAGGGCGCCGGTCCGCCGCAAATACGAGGACGAAGGCAATCCGTACTACGCCACGGCGCGACTCTGGGATGACGGCATCATCGATCCGCTGCAGACACGCGACGTCCTCGGCCTCGCCTTCAGCGCCACATTGAACGCGCCGATCCCAGATCGGGCGCAGTTCGGTCTCTTCCGGATGTGACCATGGGACGATTCCCGACTGCCGCTGCGGCGCGTCCGCAGGCCCCCAGGGCCGATGAGCGATCGACCGAGGCCGCGCCGTTGATGAGATCCCTGCTCATCGCCAATCGCGGCGAAATCGCGCGCCGTATCCTGCGCACCGCCAAGCGCCTCGGCATCCGCACCATTGCTGTCCATTCCGACGTCGACGCCGCGGCACCTTTCGTGCGTGAGGCCGACGTCGCGGTCTCGATCGGCGCCGCACCGGCACGGGAGAGCTATCTGCTGCCGGAACGGATCATCGCCGCCGCCCGGGATATCGGCGCCGAGGCCGTTCATCCCGGCTACGGCTTTCTCTCCGAGAACGCGGAATTTGCCGAAACCGTGGAAGCGGCGGGCCTGATCTGGGTCGGGGCTCCGCCCGCCGCCATCCGCGCGATGGGGCTCAAGGATGCGGCCAAGGCGCTCATGATGGCCGCCGGCGTGCCCGTGACGCCCGGCTATATGGGCGCTGACCAATCGCCGACGCGCCTTCATGCCGAAGCCGATTCGATCGGCTATCCGGTCCTGATCAAGGCCGTCGCCGGAGGCGGCGGCAAGGGCATGCGCCGGGTCGGCGCCTCGGCCGACTTCCGTGACGCGCTCGACTCCTGCCGCCGCGAAACGGCGGCAGCGTTCAAGGATGATCGCGTCCTGCTCGAGAAATACGTGCTGGGCCCGCGCCATATCGAGGTCCAGGTCTTCGGCGACCGTCACGGGCACGTCGTCCACTTGTTCGAGCGGGATTGCTCGCTGCAGCGCCGCCATCAGAAGGTCATCGAGGAGGCCCCCGCCCCCGGCATGGATGATGCGACGCGCGCGGCGGTGTGCGCGGCGGCGGTCAAGGCGGCCGAAGCGGTGGCCTATGTCGGTGCCGGCACCGTGGAGTTCATCGCGGATGCCTCTGACGGGCTGCGCGCCGATCGCATCTGGTTCATGGAGATGAACACGCGCCTGCAGGTCGAGCATCCGGTGACCGAGGCGATCACCGGCCAGGACCTGGTCGAGTGGCAACTCCGCGTCGCAATGGGCGAGCCCTTGCCGCTCGCGCAGGCGGATCTTGCGATATCGGGCTGGGCCATGGAGGCGCGGCTTTACGCCGAGAACCCGACGACGGGCTTCCTGCCCTCGACCGGCCGTCTTGATCATCTCCGGCTCCCCTCGGGTATCCGCGTCGACAGCGGCGTCGAGCAAGGCGGCGAGATAACGCCGTTCTACGACCCGATGATCGCGAAGCTCATCGCGCATGCGCCGACGCGGGACGAGGCGGCGGCCCGGCTCGCCGCCGCCTGCGCGGCCGTCGAGGTCTGGCCGGTCCGCACCAATGCCGCGTTCCTGGCGCGGGCAGCCCGGGCGACCGAGTTCGTCGCCGGCGCGATCGACACGGGCTTCATCGAACGCCATGCCGCTGCGCTCATCCCGCCTGCCGCACCCAGCCCGACCGTGGTCGCGGCCGCGGCGGCCGCACTCCTGCCGGCGCCCTCCGCGGACCCCTGGGTGGCGCTCCGCGGCTTCCGGAGCAACGCCGCGGCGGACGGCCGGATCGCGCTCGAAATCGGGGGCGAGCGCCATGTCGCGGTCCCGGGCGCAAGCGCCGGCGTGACCGCCGTCGTCGGCGGCGAGCGCGTGCTGTTCCTCGCGGGCGAGGCGTGGTCGTTCGGCCCGCCGGTGACAGGGCACGCCGTCGGGGCGACGGTCGGAGACGGCACGCTGCTGGCGCCCATGCCCGGCCGCATCGTGTCGGTCGGCACGACGCAAGGGGCGGCCGTGACGAAGGGCCAGACGCTCGTGGTGATGGAGGCGATGAAGATGGAGCTGACGCTCGCGGCGACCTTCGACGGCATCGTCGAGGCGCTCGAGGTCAAGATCGGCGATCAGGTGGCCGAGGGCACGCTGCTCGCACGGGTCGCAACGGAGGGCTGAGATGGCCGGGCGCACCTTCGATGCCTGGCGGCTGGGCGACCGCATCGCCCACGAGATCCGCCGGACGGTGACCGAGACCGACAATCTCCTGTTCTCCGCCATGACCGACAACCCGCAGCCGCTGCACCTCGATGCGGAGGCGGCGAAGGCGAGCGAGTTCGGCCGCATCCTGGTCAACGGCACCTTCACCTTCGCGTTGATGATCGGCCTCTCCGTCGGCGAGACCACGCTCGGCACGCTCGTTGCCAATCTCGGCTACGACAAGCTCGTGATGCCGAAGCCGGTGTTCATCGGTGACACGCTCCACGCGGAGACGGAGGTCGTCGAAGCGCGGGAATCGAAATCCCGTCAAGATGCCGGAGTCGTCACGTTCAAGCATGTGCTCCTGAACCAAAGGGATGAGACCGTCTGCCAATGTCTGCGGCATGCACTCATCAAGAAGAGGTCAGCATGAACCCTCCGGCGTCGCCGAGAGCTCGGCGCGAGTGGCACGCGGCATAGGAGTCGGTTGAGGAGAGAACGATGCGGAAGACGATGATCACCTGCGCGGTGACGGGCAATCTGACGAAGCCGGAGATGAACCCCGCACTGCCGATCTCGCCGCAGCAAATCGCGGACTCAGCGCTCGAGGCGGGTGCAGCCGGCGCCGCCGCGGTGCACGTCCACGTCCGACATCCCGATACCGGAGCGCCGTCAATGGATCTCGCGCACTACCGCGAGGTGGTCGAGCGTATCCGCGCCAAAAACAGTACCTTGATCATCAACCTCACCACAGGACCGGGCGGCCGCTTCCAGCCCAGTGACGAGAACCCAGCAATCGCCGGTCCACGTACCAACCTCCTCCGCCCCGAGCGGCGCGTCGAGCATGTCGTCGCGCTGAAGCCGGACATCTGCACGTTGGACC